>JBBSCV010000127.1:0-10159 GCA_038249925.1 Burkholderiales bacterium | reverse complement strand
CGCGGCTACCGCGAGGGCATGGAGCTCTCGTACGAACAGCAGATCCGCGAATTGGTCAAGGAATGAAGATGCTCCGCCCACTGATGCTGCTCATCTCGCTGGCAGGCCTGGCCGTGCTGCAAGGCTGCGCTGCGCCACAACCCTGGGTGAAGCCGTATGAACGCGAACGGCTCGCTGACCCGGTGATGCAGTGGTCGCGCAGTTCGCTGGGCGACAAACACCGTGAACACATCCATTCAGTGCGCGAAGGCGCTCGGGGCGCCACTGGCGTCCAAGGCGGCGGCTGTGGCTGCAATTAACCCCCCCCCGAAGCGGCTGCGCCGCTCCCCCCCGGGGGGGCAGCGCCAGCGGCCCGGCAAAGCCGGTTCCGCGGCGCTTGCTGGGTGGCGCGCAGCCGCTGCGCTGGCTGCACGGTTGCTGCACGCACTGCTCGGCAGCGCAGTGGCCTCAGGCGCAGTTCAGGCCGCCACGCTGCCCGAAAACAAGGCCGAGGCGATGTACCACGTGTACGACGGTGGCGGCGTCAAGGCCACGGGCCCGGCGCTGCTGGTGCGCAAGAGCATTGCCGACCGCGTGTCGGTGTCGGCGCAGTACTACATCGACGCCGTCAGCAACGCCAGCATCGACGTCGTCACCACGGCCAGCCCGTTCAAGGAAAAGCGCACCGCCTGGGACTTCAGCGCAGACACCGTGGTGCGCGACTCCACGCTGTCCATCAGCGCCTCGCGCAGCACCGAACCCGACTACATCGCCGAGGCGGTGGGCGTCGATGTCTCTCACGAGGTATTCGGCGGCATGACGGTCATCAGCCTGGGCACGACCCGCTCGCGCGACCAGGTGGGCAAGAAGAACGAGCCCAACTTCAACGACCAGGCCAGCCATTGGCAGCACCGCGCCGGTGTCACGCAAATCCTCACGCCGCGCTGGCTGGTGAGCGTCAACGCCGAGGCCGTGGCCGACAGCGGCTACCTGGGCAGCCCGTACCGCGCCGCACGCGTGTTCGGCGCCGCCGTGCCCGAACGCAACCCACGCACGCGCAGCAGCCGCGCCATCAAGTTGCGCAGCCTGTACGACACCGGGCAGCTGGTGGCCGGCAGTTCCGTGCGCGCCGAGTACCGGCATTACTGGGACAACTGGGACATCAAGGCCAGCACCACCGAGTTCGGCTACGCCCAGCGCTTCGGCGGCGGCTGGCTGGTGGATGCCTTGCTGCGCTTCCACACGCAGGGCAAGGCCCTGTTCTACAGCGACAACGCGCAGTCCGAGACGCTGTACGTCTCGCGCAACCGCCAGCTCAGCACCTTCAAGAGCACGGCGTTCGGCGCACGCGTCAGCTACACCTGGCCGGGCCTGCCGCCCGGCTACGACGTGAAGCTCGTCGGCGCCTACGAGCGCAAGAGTTTCAGCTTTGCCGATTTCACCGACGTGCGCGATGGCAAGCCCTACGCGTACGTCGCCAACGTGCTGCAGTTCAGTGTGCAGGCCACTTTCTAGATGCCCCGAAAGACCGTTGCCATGACACCGCGTTCGCTCTCCGTTCTGGCCCTGCTGTGGGCAGGCCTGGCCGCCCTGTTCGTTGCCTTGATGGCAGCCTTGCCGGCCACGGCGACCGCTGCCGATGCGCCTGTGGCGGCGGCCGCTCCTGTGGCCGTGGCGGCTTCTGCGGCGGCTTCTGCGGCGGCTTCTGTGGCTGCCCCTGCGGCGGCTGCTGCTTCCGCGCCTGCTTCCGCGCCTGCTACCGTGTCTGCTTCTGCATCGGCTTCTGAGTCAACCCCTGCAGCCGCAGCGTCCGCCGCCAGCGCGCCGGACCCGGCGCCAGCGGCGCTGGACGCCCGCGTGCAGCAGCTGAAGGCCGACGTCATCCGCCTGAACCGCGACCTGCTGGTGCTGGAAGAAGAGCTGCTGTTTCCCGCGGGCACGCAGGTGGCGCTGTTCGTCAGCATGGACGTGGGCCGGCTGTTCGAACTGGAGTCGGTGCAGATCAAGCTCGACGACAAGCTCGTGGCCACGCACCTGTACACGCCGCTGGAAGTGCAGGCCCTGCACCGCGGCGGCGTGCAGCGCGTGTTCGTCGGGAACCTGCGCGCAGGCAAACACCAGGTGGCGGCGTTTTTCACCGGCCGCGGCCCGCATGAACGTGACTACAAGCGCGGCGCCAGCATCGAGTTCGAGAAGGGCACCGAGCCGCGCTACATCGAACTGCGCATCAAGGACACGCAAGCCAAGTTGCAGCCCGAGTTCGAGGTCAAGGTCTGGTGAACATGACCCCCTGCGAAGCGGCTGCGCCGCTCCCCGTGCAGCACGCCAGGGTCTGCTTCGCAGCCGTGGGGGCCGACCCTGCGGCCCGGCAGAGCCGGTTCCGCGGCTCGTGCCTGATGGGCATCTTGTTGTCGGTCAGCGTTTTCGCGGCGACGGCACAGCCACGCGTGCCCGGCGCGCCGCAGACCATTGGCGCGCCGCATTACGGCGACACGCTCTTTCAGTTCTACCAAGACCGCAGCTTCAGTGCCATCACCGGGCTGATGGTGTCGCAGCATTTCGGCCGCATCGCGCCGCACGACGACGAGGCCGAGGTCTTGCGCGGCGGCATGTTGCTGGCCTACGGCCTGCACGACGAGGCCGAGACCGTGTTCGCCCGCCTCATCGAGCGCAACGCCACGCCCGCCGTGCAGAACCGCGCCTGGTTCTACCTGGCGCGGCTGCGCCACCAGCGAGGTCTGGCCGAGCAGGCTTCGCAGGCGCTGTTGCGCATCACCGCGCCTCTGGTCGACCATCAGGGCAACAGCACCCTGGAAGAAGACCACCAGTTGCTGCGCGCCCAGCTGCTGCTGGAAGCGCAGGACTACCGCGGCGCCAGCGAGGTGCTGCAAGCGCTGCAGAACCAGCAGATGGCCCGAGCCGCAGCGCAGAAGAAGGTGGTGCCGTCGGCCGCAGCGCTGTACGCCAGCTTCAACCTGGGCGTGGCCATGGTTCGCGCGGGTGACCCCGTCGGCGGCCAGCGCGTGCTGGACGCCGTGGGCCAGACCCCGGCGCCCGACGAAGAACTGCGCAGCCTGCGCGACCGCGCCAACGTGGCCCTCGGATTTTCTGCGCTGGCCGACAAGAAACCGCGCGAAGCCCGCCTGGCGCTGCAGCGTGTGCGCCTGCAAGGCCCGCAGTCGAACAAGGCGCTGCTGGGCTTCGGCTGGGCTGCGGCCGAGCTGAAAGACACGCAACTCGCACTTGTGCCCTGGGCCGAACTCGCAGGCCGCGGCAGTGCCGGCGGCGCTGACGCTTCGGTGCTGGAAGCGCGCATTGCCGTGCCATATGCGATGGCCGAACTGCGCGCCTATCAAAGCGCGCTGCAGGGCTACCAGCAGGCGGCTGATGGCTTCGAGCAGGAGCAGCGTGCGCTCACCGAGAGCATCGCCGCCATCCGCGCGGGCAAGCTGGTGCAGGGCCTGCTGGATGGCAACCTCGAAAGCCAGGCCGGCGGCCTGGGCGCGGGTTTGGGAAGGTCGGGCGGCATCCAGACGTTGCCCGAGATGCCGCATGCAGCCCACCTGGCGCCGCTGCTGGCAGGGCATGCCTTTCAGGAAGCGTTCAAGAATCTGCGCGATCTGCAGTTCCTGGACGGCAACCTGGCGCAGTGGCAAGACAAGCTCGACGCCTTCACCGACATGCTGGACAACCGCCGTCGCGCCTTCGAAGAGAAGCTGCCGGCGGTGCGCGCCAACAGCGGCGCCGCCGACATCGCTGCGCTCACACAGCGTCGCGAAACGCTGGCCGGCGCGCTGGAGAAGGCGCAGGCCGACGCAGACGCCGCCGCCTTCGCGGATGAACGCGAACGCGGCCTGCTGGAACGCATCAAGCGCGGCGAAGCGGCGTTGAAGGCGGCCGCCGGCCGAAGCGACATCGAAGGCCTGCAAGAAGCCGCCGAGCGCCTGCGCCGCGCGGCGGGTGCACTGGAATGGCAGCTGACACAGAGCTTCAGCGAACGCACCTGGGAAGCCAGGAAAGCACTGCGCGACACCGACCAGGCATTGGGCCAGGCGCGTGAACGCGACGCAGCACTGCAGCGCGCGCAACAGCAAGAGCCGGCGCGCCACGCGCACTTTGCCGAACGCATAGGCTTGCTGGGCGGCCGCCTGGTGGCCATGCGGCCCATCGTCACCACCGTGGCGCAGCAAGTGCAGGCCGGGTTGCAAGACATTGCCGTGGCCGAACTGCAGGCGCAGCAGGAACGCCTGGGCATCTATGCCGCGCAGGCACGGCTGGCGATTGCGCAGATCTACGACCAGGCGCAGTTCGCGCGCCGCACAGATGCCGCGCCGGCCGGGGGCGTGCGATGAATGCCGTGCCGCGACTCTTTCGCTGGACAGCACCCGCATTGGCGGCAGCCTTGCTGCTGGGCGCCTGCTCGGGGCCGAAGAAGCTGCCTGGCGACGACCAGCCCACGCTGGCCAGCCTGGGCACCAAGACCATCCCTGTGGTGCCCGACAACCTGCCGATGCTGACTGAGGCGCAGACCATCGCGGCCTACCGCCAGTTCCTGGAAAGCTCCACAGCCGCCCAACGGGCCGTGCAAGCCCCGCAGCGCGCCGAGGCCGAGCGTCGCCTGGGCGACCTGGAGATGGACCTGGCCGACCGCGTTGCAAGCGTCGGCGCAGGCAGCGAGCCCGACTACAAGGCCGCCATCGCGCAATACGAGAGCTACCTCAAGGCCCACCCCAAGGACCCCGGCAACCACCGTGTGCTGTACCAGATGGCGCGCGCGCAAGAACAAGGCGGCCAGCTGGAAGCCGCACTGAAGACGCTCAGCAGCTTGGTGACGGCCTACCCCGGCACCCAGCACGCCGAAGAATCCCAGTTCCGCCGGGGTGAGCTGCTGTTCGCGATGCGCGACTATGTGCAGGCCGAAGGTGCCTATGCCGCCGTGTTGCAAACCGGCCGCACGTCGGCCTTTCAAGAGCGTGCGCTGTACATGCAGGGCTGGTCGCTGTTCAAGCAAGGCCGGCTCGAAGACGCGCTGCAGCCGTTCTTCGGCGTGCTCGACCTCAAGCTCGGCAGCCTGGAAGGCACTGCGCGTGAAGAGGCCGACCTGGCCGAGATCACTGCGCTCAAGCGTGCCGACCGTGAACTGGTGGAAGACAGCTTCCGCGTCATGAGCATCAGCCTGGCCAGCCTGCAGGGCGCCGAGAGCGTGGCGCGCTTCATCACCACGCCCGAGCGCGAGGCCTACCAGTTCCGCGTCTATGGCGCCCTGGGCGAGCTCTACAGCCGCCAGGAACGCATCAAGGACGCCGCCGACACCTACGCGCTCTTCGTGCGCCGCCAGCCGCTGCATGTGCAGGCGCCTTGGCTGCAAGCGCGCGTGATCGAGCTGTATGAGAAGAACGGTTTCGACACGCTGGCGCTGCAGGCGAAGAAAGACCATGTGCTGCGCTACGGCGTGGAGAGCGAATTCCGCCGCGCCAACCCAGGTGGCTGGCAGCGTGTGCAACCGCTCGTGCAGACCCACTTGGCGCAACTGGCCCAGCACCACCACGCGCTGGCGCAGAAGACACGCGCCCGCGCCGACGTGCAGGAAGCGGTGCTCTGGTACCGCACGCTGCTCACGTCATTCCCCACCGACGCGCAAGCACCAGCGCAGCGCTTCTTGCTGGCCGAACTGCTGTATGAAGACCAGCAGTGGGCGCAAGCGGCGGCCGAATACGAGACCGTGGCTTATGCGCATGCTGGCCATCCGCGCGGCAGCGACGCCGGTTATGCCGCGCTGCTGAGTTATGCCGAACAGTTCAAGGCCGCGCCAGACGCTGCCGCGCGCGCCGTTCTGCAGCGCGCCTCGGTGGCGAGCGCCTTGCGCTTCGCGAAAGCCTTTCCCGCAGATGCACGCGGCGGCGCAGTGCTCACGCGTGCGGCCGAACAACTCTTCGCGCTGGGTGATGCCGAGGCCGCCAGCGGCGTGGCCCGCCAGGCACTCGCCTTGCAGCCGCCGCCCGCGCCCGAGCAGCGGCGCACGGCCTGGACGGTGGTGGCACTCCACGCCTTCGAGCAAGGCCGCCACGCCGAGGCTGAAGGCGCCTACAACGAAGTGCTGGCCTTGTCAGCCGCCGGCAGCCCCGGCCGCACCGAGGCTGCAGAACGCCTGGCTGCCAGCATCTACAAACAAGGCGAAGCCGCGCGCAGCAGCGGTGATGCGCGCGCTGCCGTGGGCCACTTCGAACGTGTGGCGGCCCTGGGCACGAGCGGCGTGCTGAGTGCCACGTCGGCCGTGCGCGCCAGCGCGCAGTTCGACGCGGCCGCAGCGCTCATCGGCTTGAAGGACTGGGGCCGTGCGGCCACGGCGCTGGAAGACTTCCGCCGCCAGCAACCCGGCCACCCGTTGCAGCCCGCCGTGGCGCCACGGCTGGCACTGGCCTATCTTGAACAGAACCGCTACAGCCTGGCCGCAGCCGAACTCGAAACGGTCAGCGCCGCGAACAGCATGCCCAGCGGCGACGCCGCGCTCGCCCGCGGCGCCCTGTGGCAGGCTGCGGAGCTGCACGAGAAGGCAGCCCGCGCCGCGCCGCCGCCCTCATCCCCGCCACCGGTGCCCGTAGCGACTGCAACGCCACCACGCAAGCCCGCAGCGCGCACGCCTGCGCGTCCCGCAACGCCAACACGGCGTACCGCACGCGCCCCTGCGCCGGTGCAGGCCGAGCCGCCGCTGGCCGGCAGCACATCGCTGATGAGCACGGCGCTGCGGGCCTACGAAAGCTACGTGCAGCGTTACCCGCAGCCCCTGGAAACCGCGGTGGAAGCACGCTGGCGCGTCGCGAAACTGCTGCGCACCGACGGCCAGACCGCACGCTCGCTGGCCTGGCTGCGTGCCGTGCAGCAAGCTGATGCCGATGCCGGCGACGCACGCACGGCGCGCACCCGAACCCTGGGCGGCCAGGCCACGCTGGCGCTGGCCGAGCCGGTGCGCGCGGCCTACCAGCAGGTGGCGCTGGTGGAGCCGCTGGCGCAGCAGCTGAAGCTGAAGAAGGCCAGGCTCGAAGAAGTGCTTCGCGCCTACGCCGCCGCCAGCGAAGTGGGTGTGGCCGAAGTGACCACGGCCGCCACCTTCCACACCGCCGCCGTGTACCAGGACTTCGGCAAGGCGCTGATGGATTCGGCGCGGCCTAAGAAGCTGAAGAAGGACGAGCTGGAACAGTACAACGTGATGCTGGAAGAGCAGGCCTTTCCGTTCGAGGAAAAGGCCATCGAGCTCTACGAGACCAACGCGCGCCGCACCACGGCAGGCTTGTACGACCGCTGGGTGCAGGGCAGCTTCGCGGCGCTGGCCCAGCTGAAGCCGGTGCGTTACGGCAAGGCCGAACGCCTGGACGCCAACCTGCCGACGGCGCTGCCCGCGTTGCAGGCCGCACTCGCCCAGGCGCAGGGCCTGGCGCGTGCGCCGCTCTTGAACCAGCAAGGTGTGCTGCAGCGCCAGCAAGGCCGCTTCGACGAAGCACGGCAAAGCTACGAGGCCGCCATCGCGGCAGACGCCACGGCGCCTGCGCCGGTGCTGAACCTGGCCATCTTGAACGACCTGTATCTGGGCGATTCGGCACGGGCGCTGGCGCTGTACCAGCGCTGCCTGGAACTCTCGCCCGCCGACGCGCCGGCGCTCGGCCGCTGGGTCGCGGAAATCAAGACACGCAAGCCGGCCGCCGCAGCGCCGGCCACACCCAGCATGGCCGCCGCGCCCAACAACAAGGAGGCTCGATGAATCCGTATCACCCCATGGCCTGGCTCGCGCTGGCACCGCTGCTGGCCAGCACCGCCGCCCACGCGCAAGACCGCGCCGACATCGACCGCACGCAGATCATCGGCAACCGCGAATTGCCGAAGGTGCTGTACATCGTGCCGTGGAAAAAACCCCTGCCCGGGCAGCTCAGCGGCCGCCCGGTGCAAAGCGTGCTGGACGAAGCGCTGGCCCCGGTGGACCGCGATGTCTTCCGTCGCCAGGCCAGCTACGACACCCAGCTGCGCGCCCGCGCCACCGCTGTCGCCGCAGCCCCCGCTGCCCCGCTTGCTGCCCCGCTTGCCGCCCCGCTTGCCGCCCCCGTCCTGCCTTCCTCTTCCACACCCACCGCCCCTGCCGGAGCCCCCCGATGAGCACCTTCAACACCGTCGTCAAGTTCTTCGTCGATTGCGGCCCCTTCCTCTACCCCAGCCTGGCGATGATGACCGTCGGCCTGGCGATCGCGATCGAGCGTTTCATCTTCCTGCGCCGCGCGCGCAGCGAGAACCGCAAGCTCTGGGACCAGCTGCTGCCGATGCTGCAGAACGGCCGTTTCAAGGAAGCCGCCGGTGCCGTGTCGGGCAGCGATGCCGCCATCGGCAAGATCGTCCAGCACGGCCTGGCGCGCATGGCCAGCGCACGGCGCCGCGAAGACATCGACCACGCGATGGAGGAAGGCATGATGGAGATCGTGCCGCGCCTGGAAAAGCGCACGCACTACATCGCCACCTTCGCCAACACCATCACCCTGGTGGGCCTGCTGGGCACCATCATCGGCCTCATCAAGGGCTTCACGGCCGTGGCGCAGGTGAACCCGGCGGAGAAGGCCGAGCTGTTGTCGGCCTCGATCTCGGTGGCCATGAACAACACCGCCTTCGCGCTGATGGTGGCCATTCCCTTCCTGCTCATCCACGCCTTCCTGCAGGCGCGCGCCAGCGAAATCGTCGACAGCCTGGAAGCCGCCAAGATCACCTTCCTGAACCTGGTGCAGCGCCTGGCGGGTGAACAGCCGCGCGACCAGCGCGCCGCTGGCGCGGCGGATTGAAGCCTCTCATCCTCAGCACATCAAGGGGCTGCCCATGAGAACGCGCCGTTTGCGCAAGGTCGTGCCGCACCTGGAGATCACCGCCTTCATCAACCTGATCGTGGTGCTGGTGCCGTTTCTGCTGGCCACCACGGTCTTCACGCGGCTGGCAGTGATGGACCTGCAATTGCCGGCACAACAGTCGGCGCTGGACCAGCTGAAGGTCAACGACCTGCAGCTGGAAGTGGTGATCCGCAAGGACGCGCTGGAAGTGGGCGACCGCGTCGGCGGACTCATCCAGCGCATTGAAACGAAAGGCGCCGAACACGACGTGATAACGCTGCAGCAGCTGATGGTGCTGGTGAAGGGCAAGTTCCCCGACAAGCGAGAAGCCACGCTGCTGGCCGAACCCGACACCAGCTACGACCAGCTGGTGCAGGTGATGGACGCGGTGCGCGGCACCGTCACGGCGCAGGGCGCGAAGATCGTGCGGGCCGAGCTGTTCCCGGCCATCTCAATAGGTGACGCACCGCTGCGTGGCGCCGCCAAGCCGACCAAGGCCGCCGTGGCGCCGGGCACCCCGGCCCTGAAGGAGCGCAGCTGATGGCCACGCTTTCACCGCTGCAAAAGCGTGCCGAGCGCAAGGCGCGCAATGGTGCTGCGATGGACATGAACCTCGTCGCGCTGATCGATGTCTTCACCATCCTCATCTTCTTCCTGCTTTCCAGTGGCAGCGGCGTGGAAACGCTCGTGAGTCCGAAGGCGGTATCGCTGCCGCTGGCCAACACCAACCAGGCCCCGAAGGACACCGTGGTGCTGGTGGTGGCGGGTGACGAAATTCTGGCTGGCGGCCGGCGCGTGGCGCTGGTGAGCGAGGTCATGGCCAGCCCCGACGACCTGATACCGGGCCTGAAGGCCGAACTGGACCTGCTGGCCAGCCGGCAGGCCGTGCGCGCAGAGAACCGCGAACGCATTGCCACCGACGGCCAAGCCGTCACCATCATGGCCGACAAGGACGTGCCCTATCAACTGCTGCGCAAGGTGATGGCCACCTGTGCGCGGGCCAACTTCAGCGACGTGTCCCTCGCGGTGCGTCAAAGACTGGACGCGTGATGAACCCGGCGTTCGCACTCCCCTCTTCTCCACACCCCGCCTTGCCGCCTGGTGCGCTGGCGGCCCTTGAACAACTGCAGCGCCTGACGCGGCATGCCGCGGTGTTGCCGTGGGCGGTGTCAGCCGACGACGAACGGCGTTTCCGCCGCATCCTCAAGCGCTTGCTGGCGGTGATGCTGGTGCTGGCCGTGGCCGTGCCCTTCGTGCCGCTGCGCACGCCGGAACGCACCGCCGCGCCCGCGTTGCCGCCGCCGATGGCCAGGCTGCTGCTG
>JBBSCV010000126.1:0-10270 GCA_038249925.1 Burkholderiales bacterium | reverse complement strand
GGCGTCGCCCGGGTCCACCACCACGGCCTGCGTGCCGTCGTGAAGCATCCAGATGTAGTTGTCGGCGAAGGCGGGCAGCGCTGAAAGATTCATGACGCGAGACGAGTCGATACTGGAGTTGGGGGCCTGGCTGCGCACAGCGCCGGGCCACTACCTGCTGACGTGGGAACAAGAGCGATTGGACCACGCGGTGACCGATGCCTTCGGTTTCCACGCCCTTCAACTGGGCCTGCCCGAACTGGACGGCCTGCGTGCCAACCGCATGCCCCACCGCTGGGTGGCCAGCGACTCGCTGCACGTGCCCGACGACTTTTCGCTGGAGTTGCCACCGCTGGACGACAGCCTGCTCAGCACGCAGGCCCTGCACGAACCCATCGGCCTGCATTGCGAGTTCGACGCGCTGCCTTTTCCCGACAGCAGCATCGACCTCGTGGTGCTGCCGCATGCGCTGGAACTGGCGCGCGACCCGCACCACACGCTGCGCGAGGTCGAACGCGTGCTGGTGCCGGAAGGGCGCGTCGTCATCGCCGGCTTCAACCCGGCAAGCCTGTGGGGCCTGCGCCAACGCGCCGGGCGCATCAGGCACGGCCTGGGCATCAAGCGGCAAGATGGTCTGTACCTGCCGCGTGCCGGTGAATTCATCGGCTACTGGCGCTTGCGCGACTGGTTGCGGCTGCTCGGCTTCGAGGTCGAGGCCGGGCGTTTCGGCTGCTGGCGCCCGCCCTTCCAGAGCCAGAAATGGCTGGACCGCTTCGGCTGGATGGACCGCCTGGGCGACCGCTGGTGGCCGGTGCTGGGCAGCGTGTATTTCGTGGTGGCCGTCAAGCGCGTGCCTGGCATGCGCCTGGTGGGCATGGTGAAGCAGGAAAAGCGCAAGGTCCATGCCGCGACGGTGGCTGTGGCGCGGCGCGAGCCCGCTATGTTGGCCAATGAGGCCGCGCGCGATGAAGTTCAATGAATGAGCGACCGAACGATTTGCAGCAATGAATGGCAAGGCGATGAGTGAAGTGGTGATCTATGCCGACGGCGCCTGCCGCGGCAACCCCGGCCCTGGTGGCTGGGGTGCGTGGCTGAAAAGTGGCGCGCATGAGAGAGAAATGTTCGGCGGCGAGAGGCTGACCACCAACAACCGCATGGAGCTGACCGCGGTGATCGAGGCGCTGGCTTCGCTGAAGCACACCTGCACGGTGACGGTCTACACCGACAGCGTGTACGTCAAGGACGGCATCACCAAGTGGATACACGGCTGGAAGACCCGCGGCTGGACCACGGCCGACAGAAAGCCGGTGAAGAACGTCGAACTCTGGCAGCGCCTGGACACCTTGAATGCCGCGCACAAGGTGACGTGGCGCTGGGTCAAGGGCCACGCCGGCGATCCCGGCAACGAACGCGCCGACCGCCTGGCCAACCAGGGCGTGGACGCCTTGACCGCCTGAGCCGGCTGATGGTTCGCAAGGCCGCGATGGCAGGCGAAGCGCAATTCCGCCTGGAAAGTTACAGTCTTGAGTTGCTCCAAGTACCCGAGAGAAGCCTGTGAAGACATTGCATACGGCGGTGGCCGTGGTGGGCCTGGCCGTGGCCGGCGGCCTGGCCTGGTGGTGGCAGAACGCCCCCTCGAAGGCCGCACCGGCAGCCACAGGCGCGTCTGCCCCGAGTGGTGCAGCCCGTCCAGGTGGCGCAGGCGGCGCGGGCGGTCCTCCGGGGATGGGCGGCCCGGCTGCGGTAGAGGTGGCGCAGGTGCAGGCCATCACCATCACCGACGACGCGCTGGCGGTAGGTTCCTTGCGATCGAACCAGGGCGTGATGTTGCGCCCCGAGGTCAGCGGCCGCATCGTGAAGCTGGGCTTCGCCGACGGCCAGCGTGTGCGCCGCGGCCAGTTGCTGGTGCAACTGGACGACACGCTGCAGCAGGCCCAGCTCAAGCAGAGCGAGGCGCAGGCCAGCATTGCGCGCACCAACCTGCAGCGCGGCCGTGAACTGCTGGGCGAGGGCTTCGTCAGTCAGAGCGCTGTCGACCAGAACGCCGCAGCGCTGGAAGTGGCCGAATCGCAGGTGGCGCTGGCGCGCGCGCAGCTGGCGCGCCTGAAGGTGGTGGCGCCCTTTGACGGCACGGCCGGCATTCGTTTCGTCGATGTCGGCGACTATCTGCGGGACGGTGCCGATATCGTCAACGTCGAAGACCTGTCGTCGCTGAAGGTTCAGTTCGCGCTGCCCGAGCGCGTGGTCGACCGCCTGCGTGTGGGCCAGGCTGTCGACGTGGCCGTGGACGCCCTGCCGGGCCGCAGCTTCAAGGGCCGCGTTCAGGCCATCGATTCGCAGGTGGACGCCAACGGCCGCGCCCTGCAGGTGGTGGCGCAGGTGGAAAACACCGGCGCCTTGCTCAAGCCCGGCATGTTCGCGCGGCCCCGCGTGGTCTTTGCCGTGCGTGAAGGCGCGCTGGTCGTTCCCGAAGAAGCCCTGGTGCCGGTGGGCGGCAAGCAGTTCATCTTCAAGGTGGCCACCGCTGCCGACGGCAAGAAGGTGGCGCAGCGCATCGAAGCCAGGCTGGGCTTGCGCCTGCCCGGCCGTGTCGAGGTGCTGG
The DNA here is from genome assembly GCA_038249925.1 of Burkholderiales bacterium. GTDB lineage: Bacteria > Pseudomonadota > Gammaproteobacteria > Burkholderiales > Burkholderiaceae_C > Rubrivivax. The sequence goes on along the minus strand of JBBSCV010000126.1, from coordinate 7,689 downwards.
AAGGCCTGGCGCTCGGCGACACGGTGGTCACTGCCGGCCACGCGCGGCTGCTGCGCGGCAACGACGTGCCGGTGCGTGTGATCGACCTGTCGCGCGCGGGCACACCGGCCGCCGCCGCCAGCGATGCCGCACGCGGTGCGCCGCCTGCGGGCCGCGCAGCCTCGGGCGCGCCGCGCGCCACCCCCGCATGAAGCGCAGGCTGACAACGAGGCACGCACGATGAAGCTTTCGGAAATCTCCATCCGCCGCCCGGTGCTGGCCAGCGTGATGTCGCTGCTGCTGGTGCTGGTGGGTCTGGTGTCGTTCCAGGAACTGAGCGTGCGCGAGTACCCGCGCATCGACGAGCCGCTGGTCAACGTCAGCACGCGGCTGCAGGGTGCCTCGTCAGAGGTCATCGAAAGCCAGGTCACCAAGCCGCTGGAAGACAGCATCGCGGGCATCGACGGCGTGGACATCCTGACGTCGATCTCGCGCACGGAAAGCAGCCAGATCACGGTGCGCTTTCGCCTGAGCAAGGACCCCGACACGGCAGCGGCAGAGGTGCGCGACCGCGTCGCCCGCGTGCGCGGCCGCCTGCCCGCGGCGGCCGACGAGCCCATCATCAGCAAGGTCGAGGCCGACGCCACGCCCACCATCTGGCTGGCCTACACCAGCGAAACGATGGGGCCGCTGGAGCTCACCGACCTCATCAACCGCGTCGTCAAGCCGCGCTTGCAGACGGTGCCCGGCGTGGCCGACGTGCAGGTCGGCGGCGACCGCCGCTATGCCATGCGCATCTGGCTCGACCCCGACCGGCTGGCGGCCTACAAGCTGACCGTGCAGGACGTGGAGGACGCGTTACGGCGGCAGAACCTGGAAGTGCCCGCCGGGCGCATCGAAAGCGCGCAGCGTGAATTCAGCGTCACCGCGCGCACCGACCTCAACACCGTGGCCGAATTCAACCAGGTGGCCTTGCGCACGGTGGCCGGCTATACCGTGCGCCTGCGCGACGTGGCGCGCGTGGAAGAAGCGGCGCAGAACGAACGCAGCCGGGTGCGCCTGAACGGTGTGCCCAGCATCAGCACCGGCGTCATCCGCAACGCCACGGCCAACCCGCTGGAAGTGGCGGCGGGCGTGAAGGCGCTGATGCCGCAGATTCAGCGCGACCTGCCGCCCAGCGTGACGGTGGTGCAGGCCAACGACAACTCGGTCTTCATCGACCGCAGCATCAAGGCCGTCTACACCACCGTGATCGAAGCCGTGGTGCTGGTGGCGCTGGTGGTCTTCGTCTTTCTGCGCACGGTTCGCGCTTCGATCATCCCGCTGGTGACGATCCCGATCAGCCTCATCGGCGCGTTCTCGATGATTGCGCTGGCCGGCTTCACCATCAACACCCTGACGCTGCTGGCGCTGGTGCTGGCCATCGGGCTGGTGGTGGACGACGCCATCGTGGTGCTGGAGAACATCTACCGCCACATCGAAAAAGGCATGGAGCCGTTCCAGGCCGCCATCAAGGGCATCCGCGAGATCAGCTTCGCGGTCATTGCGATGACGCTGACGCTGGCGGCGGTTTTCGCACCGCTGGCCTTCACGCCCGGCCGCACCGGGCGGCTGTTCGGCGAGTTCGCGCTGACGCTGGCCGGGGCGGTGCTGGTGAGCGGCTTCGTGGCGCTGACGCTGACCCCGATGATGTGCAGCAAGCTGCTGAAGCACATCGAAAAGCCCAGCCGCTTCGACCGCGGCATGGAGCGGCTGCTGACCGCGATGTCGGCCGGCTATGCCCGCGCCTTGGGCTGGACGCTGCAGCGCCGCTGGCTCATCGTCGGCTTGATGCTGGTCAGTGCGGGCGCGAGCTGGTGGCTGTTCAGCATCACCAAGAGCGAACTGGCACCCTACGAAGACCGAGGCGTCGTCGCCATGCCGATACGCGCGCCCGACGGCGCAACGCTGGAATACACGGCGCGTTATCTCGATGCCATCGAAACCATCACCAGCCAGTACCCGGAGTTCGATCGCCGTTTCTTCTTCATCGGCGGTGGCCAGGTCAGCAGCGCGTTCGGCATCATGCGCACGGTGGATTGGGAAGAACGCACGCGCAGCACGCGTGAACTGCAGCGCGACCTGTTGCCCAAGCTGGCCGCGCTGCCGGGCGTCAACGCGTTTCCCGTGACGCCGGCCAGTCTGGGCCAGGGCTTTCGGGACCGCGGGCTGAACGTCGTGCTGGTCAGCGGCGACAGCTACCAGAACATGGCGCGCGTGGCGCAGCAGTTCATCGCCGAGATGCAGAAGAACCCCGGCATCGTGCAGCCCGACAGCGACCTGCAGCTGAACAAGCCCGAGGTCTTCATGGACGTGGACCGCGCACGCGCCGCCGACTTGGGCATCGGTGTGGACACCGTGGCGCGCACGGTCGAGACGATGCTGGGTGGCCGCGTCGTCACACGCTACAAGCGTGATGCCGAGCAGTACGACGTGCTGGTGCAGACCGAGGCACGTGGCCGCACCACGCCGGAAGACATCGAGAAGATCTTCGTGCGCGGCCGCAACGACACCATGGTGCCGCTGTCCAGCCTGGTCAAGGTGCGTGAAGCGGTGAGCCCGCGCGAGCTGAACCACTTCAACCAGCGGCGCAGCGTCAGCCTCACCGCCGACCTGGCGCCCGGCTATTCGCAGGGCGAAGCGCTGAAGTTCATGGACGAGACGGCCGCGCGCGTGCTGCCCCAGGGCTATGCGACCGAGCTGAACGGCATCAGCCGCGAGTTCAAGGCCAGCTCGGGTGCGCTGGGGGTGGTCTTCGTGCTGGCGCTGCTGTTCATCTTCCTCGTGCTCGCAGCGCAGTTCGAAAGCTTCATCGACCCCTTCGTGATCCTGCTGGCGGTGCCGCTGAGCATGGTGGGCGCGTTGGCGGCGATGCAGCTGACCGGCGGTACCTTGAACGTGTACTCGCAGATCGGTCTCATCACGCTGATCGGCCTCATCACCAAACACGGCATCCTGATCGTGGAGTTCAGCAACCAGCTGCGCCAGCAAGGCAAGGGCGTGATGGAGGCCGTGGTCGAAGCCAGTGCGCTGCGCCTGCGCCCGATCCTGATGACCACCGGCGCGATGGTGCTCGGCGCGCTGCCGCTGGCCCTGGCCAGCGGTGCAGGCGCCGAGAGCCGGCAGCAGATCGGGTGGGTGATCGTGGGCGGCATGAGCCTGGGCACGCTGCTCACGATCTTCGTCGTGCCCACGGTCTACACGCTGCTCGCGCGCAAGGGCATACCGGGCGAGATCACCACGCCGGCGCTGGATGAGAAGCCCGCTGTGGCGGGCGCTGACTGAAGGCGCCAACTGATGGCTGACTGAATGCGCAGACCATCCTGGCCGCCATGTTCACCGACCTGATTCCCGACCCCCAGGCCGAACCGGTTCCCGCCGCGCAGGCCGACGCAGCGGCGCGTTTTTCGCGCCTCGTGGCGGCGGCGCTGGCGGCCGGAACCTTCGTCAAGCTGCTGCTGACGAAAGCTGTGGCCGCCGATGAGCAGCTGCAACGGCTGCTGGTGCGCGAGGTGCAATTGCGCGGCGAGCGACAGCTGTCTTTCCTGTGGCATTACCGCACCCGCGACATCACGAAGAACCATCCGCTGGCCGAAGGCCTGAAGCTGCTGGATGAACTGCTGGGCACACGCTTTCACAACGCGCACCTGCTGACGCAGACGGCCGAAGTGCAGCTGGCCTACAGCCGCAAGGGCAGGCCGAGCCTGCGCATGGGCAAGCCGTCGAATGTGCCTGCCGATCTGCCCGGCGAGCCCGCGCATGACAAGGAAAAGCAGCGTCAGCTGGCACTGGACCGGCCTTTCTGGGTCGACCTGGGCGTGACGCACCGGGTGCGCGACGAGTTGCTGCTGGTGCCGGCGATGTCGCGCAAATGGAAGCAGATCAACAAGTTCATCGAGGTCTTCAGTGCGGCTTTGAAGCGTTCAACGCTGGCGGAAAACTCCGACGTGCACGTGGCCGACTTCGGCTCGGGCAAGGGCTACCTGACCTTCGCGGTGCACGACTGGCTGCGCACGCAAGGCAAGCAGGCGCACGTCACTGGCGTCGAGTTGCGCGATGACATGGTCAGGTTGTGCTCCGAGGTGGCGCAGCGCCACGGCCTGCATGGGCAGCACGGGCTGAAGTTCGACCTCGGCGATGTGCGCAGCTACGAGCCCGCGCGGCTGGACGTGATGATTGCGCTGCATGCGTGCGACACCGCCACCGACCACGCCATCCACCTGGGCCTGCGCGCCGGCGCGTCGATCATCATGTGCTCGCCCTGCTGCCACAAGCAGCTGCGCCCGCAGATGCGTGCACCCGCTGCGCTGCGGCCGTTGCTGCAGCATGGCATCCACATGGGGCAAGAGGCCGAGATGGTGACCGACTCGCTGCGCGCGATGCTGCTCGAAGCGATGGGCTACGAAACGCAGGTGTTCGAGTTCATCTCGCTCGACCACACGAGCAAGAACAAGATGATCCTGGCCGTCAAGCGCAGTGGAGCCGCAGCCGCTGCGGCCGCCGCGCAGCAGCCCGAACTGCTGGCGCAGATCGCAGAGATCAAGCAGTTTTACGGCCTGCGAGAACAGTGCCTGGAAACGCTGCTGCAGGCGCAGGGCAGTCTGCCGGGCGGCTGACAGCGTTTGAGTCTGTCAGCCCGCGTGCACCCGCAGGTGCCCGCCTTGCGCCGCAAGCGTCTTCGCCAGCAGGCTGGTGGTGGCGTAGATCGCGCTGATGGTCGGCGTAGGAATGCCCGTGATGCGGCCCAGTTCGACCACCGCGCCGACCAGCGCTTCAAGCTCCAAGGCACGGCCGGCTTCCACGTCCTGCAGCATGCTGGTCTTGTGCGCGCCCACGGCTTCGGCGCCGGCAATGCGCTGCTCCAGGCTGATCTTGAAAGCCACGCCCAGCTTCTCGGCTACGGCCTTGGCTTCGCCCATCATGCTGGCGGCCAGTTCGCGCGTGGCCGGGAAGCGGCAGATGTCTTCCAGCGTGGCGTGCGTCAAGGCTGACAGCGGGTTGAAGCACAGGTTGCCCCACAGCTTGACCCAGATCTCGCTGCGGATGTCGCGGCTGACCGGGCTCTTGAAGCCGGCGGCCATCATCACCTTGCTGAGGGCCTCCACACGTTCACTGCGGCTGCCATCGAGTTCACCCAGGCTGAAGCGGTTGCCTTCGATCAGCCGCACGACGCCCGGTGCCACCAGTTCGCTGGCCGGGTAGACCACGCTGCCGATGATGCGCTCGGGTTCGATGTGGGCGGCGATCAGGCCGCCCGGGTCCAGGCTCTCCAGGCTGCGGCCTTCGTAGGCGCCGGCCAGCATGTGGAAGTACCACCAGGGCACGCCGTTGATCATCGTGACGACCATCGTCTTCGGCCCGAAAAGTTCGCGCAGATCGGGCAGCAGGTCTTTCACCTGGTGCGCCTTCACGGTGAGCAGTACCACGTCTTGCGGGCCGGCGTCGGCGTAGCGCTGCACGGCGCGCAGGTTCGGCCCGACGGGTGCCACGTCTTCGCTGCCGTCTTCCAGAATCAGCTTGAAGCCGTTCGCGTTGATGGCTTCGAGGTTGCGGTTGCGCGCGATGAAGGTCACTTGCTGGCCGGCACGCGCCAGCTTCGCGCCCAGATAACCACCGATGGCGCCCGCGCCCACGATACAAATCTTCATCCGCCCGTCCTCCGTTCGCGCTGACGCGCCATGGTCTTGGCCGCACCCCACAGCGGCCACAGCAGCAGCGCCAGCGCAATCGCCGAGATGGTGCCGACCAGCGGGTTGCTCCACAGGATGGTCAGCGAGCCCTGGCTGATCAGCATCGCCTGGCGGAAACTGCTCTCGGCCATGTCGCCCAGCACCAGCGCCAGCACCAGCGGCGCCAGCGGGTACTTCAGCTTCTTGAAGAGATAGCCCAGCACGCCGAAGATCAACATCAGCCAGACGTCGAACATCGAGTTGTTCACCGTGTAGGCGCCGATGGCGCAGATGACGATGATGACCGGCCCGATGATGGTGAAGGGGATGCGCAGGATGGCCGCCCACCAAGGCACGGTGGTCAGCACCACGATGAGACCGACGATGTTGCCCAGGTACATGCTGGCGATCAGGCCCCAGACGAAATCTTTCTGCTCGACGAAGAGCATCGGACCGGGCTGCAGGCCCCAGATCAACAGGCCGCCCAGCAGCACCGCGGCAGTGGGCGAGCCGGGGATGCCCAGCGTCAGCATCGGCAGCAAGGCCGCGGTGCCGGCGGCGTTGTTTGCCGTTTCGGGGGCGATCACGCCTTCGATCTCGCCCTTGCCGAAGTTCTGCGAGTTCTTGGACGCGCGGCGCGCCAGACCGTAGCTCATGAAGCTGGCCGGTGTGGCGCCGCCGGGCGTGATGCCCATCCAGCAGCCGACGAAGGCCGAGCGGATGAAGGTGCGCCAGTACGCGAACATGCGCGCCCAGGTCTGCAGCACCACGCGCAGCGAGATGCGCGCGCTCTTGCCGCGGAAGGCCAGCCCTTCTTCCATGGTCTGCAAGATTTCGCCGATGCCGAACAGGCCGATCACCGCGACCAGGAAGCTGAAGCCCTTGAGCAGTTCGGGCTGGTCGAAGGTCATGCGCAGCTGGCCGGTGACGCTGTCCAGCCCCACGGCGGCCAATGAGAAGCCCAGCATCATCGACGCCAGCGTCTTCGAGGGCGGCTCTTTGCTCAGGCCCACGAAACTGGCGAAGGTGAGCAACTGCACAGCGAAAAATTCCGCCGGTCCGAACTTCAACGCGAACTTGGCGAGCACCGGCGCGAGGAAAGTGATGATCAGCACCGCCACCAGGGCGCCGAAGAAAGACGACGTGAAGGCTGCGGTCAGGGCTTCGGCCGCCTTGCCCTGCTGCGCCATCGGGTAGCCGTCGAAGGTGGTGGCCACGCTCCAGGGTTCGCCTGGAATGTTGAACAGGATCGAGGTGATGGCACCGCCGAACAGTGCGCCCCAGTAGATGCAGCTCAGCAGGATGATGGCCGAGGTCGGGTTCATCGTGAAGGTCAGCGGCAGCAGGATGGCGACACCGTTCGCACCGCCCAGCCCCGGCAGCACGCCGATCAGCACGCCGAGAATGATGCCGGCGAACATCAGTGCGATGTTCGTCGGCGTCAGCGCGACGGCAAAGCCCTGGCCCAGGGCTGCAAGTTCGTCCATCGAATGTTCTTGCCTAGAAACCGAAGAAGGCTTCGATGGGACCCTTGGGCAGCGCGACCAGGAACCAGCGTTCGAACACCAGGAAGAAGAACAGCGGCACGCCCAGCGCCACGGCCGAGATGGGCAGCACGCGGTACTTGCCATGCCGGCGCATGAAAAAGGCGATCAGCAACGCCGACGAGAAGTAGATGCCGATCGGTGCCACCAGCGCCACGTACACGCTCATCGGCCAGGTGATCGCCCAGACGTTGGTGAGTTGCTTCGCCGTGGCGAAGTCAGGGTTGTCGCGGTGCCAGCCGAGCAGCTGCTTCAGCGCGATCCAGCCGCTGGCCGCCAGCAGCAGGCAGCCGATGTAGAAGGGAAAGTAGCCCGCACGCGGGCCGTCGAACTCGTCCCAGCCGGTGCCGACGCGGCGCGCGTCGACGATGACGATGACAGCCACCGCCAGCATGCCGAGCGCCAGCAGCAGTTCGGGCCAGCGGCTGCCCGTCATGGGTGAGTCGTCGCTGCCTTCG
>JBBSCV010000125.1:0-10333 GCA_038249925.1 Burkholderiales bacterium | reverse complement strand
CTGGCGCCACCGGGCGTGCCGCGCCAGCAAACGCTGTTGCTGCGGCTGCTGAACCCGGGCTTTGTGATTGCGCCGCAGCAGGTGCGCATCACCGGCGGCGAACGCATCCGCACCGTGCGCGTGCTGTGGGCTGCGCCGGGCGATGCTTTGCCAGCACTCGCAGAACCGTCACTGGCGGCCGCCGTGGTGGCGGCCACCGACGACCCGGCGCGCACCCTGGTGCTGCGCACCGACAGTGCCGGCGATTTTTCGCACTACACCTTGCAACTGGTGGCGGCCGGCGGCAGCACTGCGCCACCGCCGGGTTTCGACCTCGTGCTGTCGGTGCTGGAATTCAGCTTCAAGGTCGAATGCCCCAGCGAATTCGACTGCGCCATGGTGCCGGCCTGCCCGCCCACACCACCCGACAAACCGGCCATCGACTACCTGGCGAAGGACTACCCAGGCTTTCGCCGCCTCATGCTCGACCGCCTGGCCCTTTTGGCCCCGGGCTGGACCGAGCGCAGCGCTGCCGACCTGGGTGTGGCGTTGGTGGAGGTGCTGGCCTACGCGGCCGACAACCTGTCTTACCGGCAGGACGCGGTGGCCAACGAAGCCTATCTGGGCACGGCGCGCAAACGGGTATCGGTGCGCCGCCACGCCCGGCTGGTGGACTACCGAATGCACGACGGCTGCAACGCCCGCGCCTGGCTGCAGCTGCAGGTGCGTGGCGGTGCTTTTGTGCTGGCGCGCGGCACGCCCGTGTTCACCCGCACGGCCGAGGTCGACCCCGGTTTGCGGCCCGACAGTGCCGGCCTGCGCCGCTTGAATGACGCGGGCGCGCTGGTGTTCGAAACCGCGTTGACGCAAACCCTGGATGAGCGCAACAACCGGCTCTTGTTCTACACCTGGGGCCAGGCCGGCTGTTGCCTGCCGGTGGGCAGCACGACGGCGACGCTGCGTGGCCGCCCGCCGCTGGCCCGCGGCGACGTGCTGGTGCTGGAAGAAGTGGCCAGCCCGACCACCGCCGACGAGGCCAACGCCCCGGCCGATGCCGACCGCAGCCACCGCTGGGCGGTGCGCTTGACCCGTGTCGACGCGACCGCAGTCGACCCTTCTGGCGGCCTCTTCGACCACCCGCCGAATAACGCCGCTGTGCTGCTGACGCGCATCGAATGGGAGCGCGCCGACGCACTGCCTTTTGCCCTGTGCCTGGACAGCCTGGACCACCCCGGGCGCGTGGTCAGCGTGGCGCGTGGCAACGTGGTGTTGGCCGACCACGGCCGCACCCGGCGCGGCGTTGCGCTGCCCGCGGTGCCGGTCAGCACGCGGCGCTATGCGGCAGTGTCAGCTGGGTCGGCAGGGTCTGCAGCGGCCGCTGCTTGCGCAACTGAAGGCGGCTGCGACGGGTCGTTGCCGGCCAAGCCGGTACCCGTGCGCTACCGGCCGCCCCTGCCCGACGTCCCCATCACGCAGGGCTTTGGCCTGACCGAGCTTTTGGCGCCCCTGCCCAGCCAGCGCGACGCTCCCTTCTGGCCAGCCAGCCTGCTGCTCACGCTGGACGTGCGCCACGCCTTGCCGCACGTGGTGTTGCAGCGCTCCGGTGAGCCCGGCCTGTGGCGCGCCGTATCCGACCTGTTGGACAGTGGCCCGGGTGGCACCCAGTTCACCATTGAGACCGAGCACGACGGCCAATCCCGGCTGCGCTTCGGTGACGACCAGCATGGGCAGCGCCCGAACCCCGGCGACCTGTTCACTGCCAGCTACCGTGTGGGCAACGGCACGACTGGCAACGTCGGCGCCGAGGCGTTGGCACATGTGCTCATCGACCCCGCGGTGTACGCCGTCAACGCCCCGCTGGCGGCCGTGCCGGACGCCGACCGCATCGTCGCCGTGCGCAACCCGCTGGCCGCGGCCGGCGGCACCGACCCCGAAGACGTCGAAGCCGTGCGGCGCGACGCGCCCCAGGCCTTCCGCACCCAGGAACGCGCCGTCACCGCAGCCGACTATGCCGAGGTGTCGCAGCGCAGCGGCGAGGCGCTACGCGCCGCGGCCAGCTTCCGCTGGACCGGCAGTTGGCGCACGGTGTTCGTCACCGCCGACAGGCCGGGCGGTGCTGAGGTCGACGCGCCGTTCGAGACCCGGCTGCGCCGCCATCTGGAACGTTTCCGCATGGCGGGGTACGACCTGGAAGTGGACGCGCCCCGCTTCACCGCGCTGGAACTGGGCTTGCACATCTGCGTCGCGCCGGGCTACTTCCGCGCCCCGGTGTTGCAAGCGGTGAAGCAGCGCCTGTCGTCGCAGCAACTGGCCGACGGCACGCTGGGCCTTTTCCACCCCGACAACTTCAGCTTCGGCGACCCGGTGTACCTGAGCCCCATCGTCGCGGCCGCGCAGGCCGTGCCGGGTGTGGAGGCGGTGCGGGTCGAACGCTTTGGCCGCCTGGGCAACAGCAGCCCGGTGCCGCTGGAAGAAGGCGTGGTCACGGTGGGCCGGCTGGAAGTTGCGCAACTCGCCAACAACCCCAACTTCCGCGAACGAGGTGTATTGCGGCTGCGCGCCGGAGGTGGCCAGTGAACCCGCTCATGCCCGCGCCGCAAGCCGGTGCACAAGCGTTGCCTGCGGGAAGCGAAATGTGCGGTGCCTGTGACGGCGTGCTGACGGCCACGCCGCGCGAAGTGATCAACCGCAGTGGCTTGTCCGTCTTGAGTTACCGCGTGGGCGAGTACAGCCACTGGCACGCCAGCCTGATCGCCGGCCTGTCGCAGCAGCGCTTTGCACCGATGACCGCACTGCTCACGCGCGACCGCAGCGACTTCACGCTCGGCCTTGTCGATGCTTTTGCCTGCAGCGCCGACGTGCTGTCGTTCTACCAGGAGCGCATCGCGGTCGAAAGCTGGTTGCGCACAGCCACCGAGCGCTTGTCGTTGCAGGAAATGGGGCGGCTCATCGCCTACCGGCTGCGCCCCGGCGTGGCGGCCGAAGCCTGGCTGGCCTTTGCCACCGAAACACCGCCCACGCCGCCGGCCAGCATCAAGCCCGAACCCGGCTCTTTCGTCACCGGCGTGCCCGACACGGTGGTGCTGGACAAGGGCCTGAAGGTCAGCAGCGTGCCCGGCCCTGGCGAAGTGCCGCAAAGCTTCGAGACCGCGGAAGCGCTGCAGGCGCGCTGGCCCTGGAACGCCATGCGGGCCCTGGCCGACGAGAGCCGGCCGCCCGGCTTCGGCGCCCGCGAAGCCTGGCTGGCCGGCACCGCCACGCAGCTGAAGGTGGGCGACATGCTGGTCTTTGCCGGGCCGCAGTTCGAAGCTGACAGCCAGAGCAACCGCTGGGACCGCCGCCTGCTCACCGCCGTGCAGCCCGACGCCGCCGCCGGCCGCACGCGCGTGGCCTGGGCCGAGCCGCTGGGCTCGGTGACGCCGCTGGTGCGCCCGGCCGATCCGCCCACCGTGCTGGCAATGCGCGAACGCGCCGCCATCTTCGGCCACAACGCGCCCGACTGGGCCAGCCTGGGCGTCGAATTCCAGCGCGTCTACGCCGCCAAACATGGCCAGCCCGTGAACAACGAATGGCCCGGCTTCGATATCTTCGCCAGCGGCGGCCAGCGCGTCAGCCTGGACCGTGAATATGCCGGCGTGGTGGCGGGCAGCCTGGTGTTGCTGGACAAACCCAGTTACAGCGAGCTGTACAAGGTCACCGCCGCCGTGCAGGGTTCGCGCGCCGAGTTCGCGCTTTCGGGCAAGTCCACGGCGCTGGCCTTGAGCGGGCAGAACCTGGCCTTGTTCAGCAACGACGTGCGCCAGACCACGGTTTTTGCGCGCAGCGAAGCGCTGGCGCTGGCGCGCGCGCCGGTGCTGACGCCGGTCTCGGGTGATTCATTGCAGGTGGCGGCCGACGTCGCTGGCTTGGCCGGCTTGGCGGGTCCGGCCGGTGTTGGGGGGATTGCTGGCGCTGCGGGTGTTGCGGGCAGTGGCCGCCGCCTCATCGTGCAGGGCCCGCGTGTCAGCGACGGCCGGTTGCTCGTGCACCTGGCCACCTTGGTCTCAGCCACGCCCGCTGCCAGCGCGGCCGACGGCGGCACGCTGCAGTTCACGCCGCCGTTGCCCGAGCCACTGCGGCGCGACGCCACGGTGGTCTACGGCAACGTGGCGCTGGCCACGCACGGCGAGACCGTGGCGCAGGTGCTGGGCGCAGGCAACGCCGGCACGGCCTTCCAGGCTTTTGAGTTGAAGCAGGCCCCGCTGACGCACCGCGCTGCGGCCACCGAAAGCGGCGCTGCCAGCGAACTGACAGTGCGCGTCGGCGACGTCGCCTGGGCGCAGCGTGAATCGCTGTACGGCGCCGCAGCCACCGCCGCGGCCTACACGTTGCGCAGCGACGAGCAGGGCCGTGTCTGGGTGCAGTTTGGCGACGGTCGCAACGGGGCGCGGCCGGCCAGCGGCGTCAACAACATCCGCGCCAGCTACCGCAAGGGCCTGGGTGCGGCAGGCAACGTGCGCGCCGAATCACTCACCCAGCCCGCCATCCGTCCGCTGGGCTTGAAAAGCGTGGCCAACCCGGCACCGGCCTTGGGCGGCACTGACGCCGAAGCGGCCAGCAGCGCGCGGCGCAGCATGCCGCTGGTCACGCGCACGCTGGGGCGCGCGGTGTCGGTGCTGGACTATGAAGATTTCGCGCGCGCCTACGCCGGTGTCGCCAAAGCCCAGGCCCGCGTGTTGTCGCTTTCCGGTGGACCCACGGTGTGCATCACGGTGGCCGGCGCCGACGGTGCGGTGCTATCGCCCGCCAACCCGGTGTGGGCCAACCTGCTGGCCGCCCTGCGCGCCAGCGGCGACCCGCATGTGGCGGTGCGTTTGCTGGGCCACCGCGCCAGCACGTTCAAGCTCGGTTTGAAGCTGAAGGTGGGCGCTGCGCATGACACGCAGGCCGTGCTCGACGCCGTGCAGGCCGCGCTGCGCGAGCGCTACGCCTTCTCGGCGCGGGAACTCGGGCAGCCGGTGCAGCAGTCCGACGTCATGGCCTGCGTACACACCGTCGCCGGTGTCGTGGCGCTGGACCTCGACTTGCTGTACGGCGGCAGCGCACCGCCCAGCCAAACCGTGCCCAGCCGCCAGCCGCGCCTGTTGGCGCAGCGAATGGCGGTGCTGGCCGGCCAGCCTCAAGCATCAGAGATGTTGACGTTGGACCCGCAGCCGCTCGACCGTCTGGAGGTGATGTCATGAGCAGCAGCAGCCTGAGCGCAGAGCGCCTGTTCGATCTGCTGCCGGCGCTGTACCGCATTCGAGACGCCGAACATGGCGGCCCCTTGCGTGCGCTGCTGGCCTTATTCGCCCGCGAGCTCGAGGCGCTGGAGGAAAACATCGACCAGCTCTACGACGACCAGTTCATCGAGACATGCGCCGAATGGGTGGCGCCCTACATCGGCGACCTCATCGGCTACCGGGCCTTGCATGGCGCCACTGCCGCCGTGGCTTCGCCGCGTGCCGAGGTCGCCAACACCATCGCCTACCGGCGCCGCAAGGGCACGGCGTTGATGCTGGAGCAACTGGCACGCGATCTGACCGACTGCCCGGCGCACGTGGCCGAGTTCTTCGAGCAGATCGCCAGCACGCAGTACATGAAGCACACCCGGCTGCACGCGCCGGGCACCGCAGCGGTGCGGCGCCAGGCCGTCATGCGGCTGGCTCGCGGCCCTTTCAACACGGTGGCCCATACGGTCGAAGTGCGGCGGCCGGCCAGCGGCGGTGGCCGCTACAACATCCCCAACATCGGCCTGTTCCTGTGGCGCTTGCGGCCGCAGCGGCTGACGCGGCTGCCGCTGGTGCCGCACCCGACTGACGCCACCGGCACGCGCTTTCGCCTGAACCCGCTGGGCGCCGACATGGCCCTGTTCCGCGAACCGCAAAGAGAGGCCGGCATCGATACCCTTTCAGAACCGGTCAACGTGCCAGCACCCATCAGCACACGCGGCATGGCAGCGGCGCTGCGTGCTGCGCAGGCCGGTGCCGACGCCGACGCGGCCAATGACACCGACCTGGGCCCAGGCGCGAGCCTGCTCTTCGAACGCAGCACTGCGCTGGGCTGGGTGCCGGTCAGCGCCGCATTGGTGACGGTGTGCGACCTGCGCGATGTCGGCGCCGCCTGGAACCACGAAGACGGTGTGCCCGCCGGCCACATCGGCATCGACCCCGAACGCGGGCGTGTCGTGCTGGGCGCCGGTGTTGCGGCCACCGTGCGCGCCAGCTTCAACCGCGGCTTTGCGCTGGACATTGGCGGCGGTGAATATGAGCGCACACCGGCGGGCGAAGACCATCCTGCGGCGACGCAGCGCAACAGCGCCCAAGGCGGCTTGCTGCAGCCCCACATCGATGCGTTAGCGGCCACGGGCGGCCGCTTGCTGATTGGTGATTCACTCACCATCACCGAAACGCCCGTTTTCCGTGTCGACGGCGTCACGGCGCCCGGTGCGGCAGGCCTGGAACTGGTGGTGGCGGCGCGCAACGGCGCCCGCCCGCTCGTCATGGCCGCAGGCGATCTGGTGCTCGACATCGGCCCGCGCGGCCGCTTGGTGCTGGACGGGCTGGTCATCGCCGGTGGCGCGCTGACCCTGGCTGCAGCGGCCGACAACGAGCCGCGCGCGATCGTGCTGCGCCACTGCACGCTGGTGCCCGGCCGCGCCCTGAGCGAACAGGGCGACCCGCTGCAGCCGGGCGCCGTTTCGCTGTCGGTAGCGCACCCGTTCGCAACGGTCACGCTGGAATCATGCACCGTCGGCGCGCTGCAGGTCGCCACCGACGCCCAGGCCGCACTCACCGACTGCGTGGTCGACGCCAACGCCAGCACCGGCGTGGCCTACGAAGGCCAGGCCGGCAGCGCGGGCGCTGCGCTGCAACTGCAGCGCTGCACAGTGGTGGGCAAAGTGCATGCGCAGGTACTGCGCCTGGTCAGCAACAGCATCGTGCTGGCCGCGCGCAGCCCGGGCGACACCTGGCCCGCGCCGGTGCGGGCCGCGCGCACACAAGAAGGCTGCGTGCGGTTTTCCTGGTTGCCGCTGGACGCCATCGCGCCGCGCCGGCATCGCTGTCTGCCCGACGCCGACCGGCCCCAGGTGCGGCCCCAGTTCAACGCTTTGCGCTACAGCCAGCCGGCTTACATGCAGCTGCGCGCCAGCACGCCCCAGCCGGTTAGCGAAGGCGCTGATGACGAAGGCGAGATGGGCGTGATGCACGGCCTGGCGCAGCCCCAGCGCCTGAGCAACTTGCAGGTGCGTCTGGACGAGTACCTGCGCTTCGGTTTGCAGGCCGGCGTGTTCAACGCCACCTGAAACGCAAAGCTGCCCGCCCGATCCCGATCCCCCGGTCACGCAATCACCCCGATCACCCGAAAGAGGCCCGAAATGGCAGCCGACTTCTCCCGCATACGCCACAACCCCCTGCTCGACTGGGCGGGCATCGAACTGAAACAGGGCGCGGTGCTTCTAGACGCAGACGCCAACGAATTGGTGGCCGTGCTCGACCGCCGGCTGCGCGCGCTGGCCAGTGACGTGATGGGCCGCAGCACCGTCTCGCAGACGACTCCCGAAGCCTTCCGCATCACCGTCGGAGGCGGCACTTTGCAAATCGGCCCCGGGCGCCTGTATGTCGACGGTTTGCTGGCCGAGAACCACGGTGGCGGAGCGCCCGTTTTCGACCCGCTGATGGCTGAGCCGCGGCGCACTGGCAACACGGCTTTCAGCGCCCAGCCCTATGTGCCGGTGCCGCCAGTCCTGCCGATCAGCGGCCGCCATCTCGTTTACCTGGACGTCTGGCAGCGTTGCGTGACGCATCTGGAAGACCCGTCTCTGGTGGAAAGCGCCGTAGCGGTGGAAACCAGTTCACGCCTGCAAACGGTGTGGCAGGTGCGCTTGCTGGAAAACGTGCCCAGCGACACCGCCTGCGGCAGCGAATTGGCGGCGTGGAACGCACTCACCGCGCCCAGCAGCGGGCGCATGAGCACCGGCACCTTCGCCGTGCCGCCGGCCACGGACCCCTGCGAGCTTCCGCCCGGCGGCGGCTATCGCGGGCTCGAGAACCAGCTGTACCGGGTCGAGATCCACACCGCCGGTCAGCCTGGCGCCGGCGCCACCTTCAAGTGGAGCCGCGAAAACGCCAGCGTCGGCGCCCGCGTGGCCAGCGTCATCAGCGCCAGCGAACTGGAACTGGACAGCCTGGGGCGCGACGAAGTGCTGGGGTTGCGCGATGGCGACTGGGTCGAGGTGCTGGACGAACGCCGAGAGCTCGCGCAACGAGCCGGTGAGATGCGCCGCGTCAGCATCCCCGACCCCAACACCCGCCGCATCATCTTCGCAACGCCGTTGCCCGCGACCATGCTGCCCGCGAACTTCCCCGACAGCAACTTCGCCGCCGCGCGGCAACTGCGCGTGCTGCGCTGGGACCAGTCGGGCCCCATCTTCCGCGTCGGCAGCAATGCGCCGCTGCAGAACCTGAACGACGCCACCGCCAGCGGCGTCATCAACATGCCCGCGGCGGGCGTTCAGGTGCAGTTGGAAGACGGCATCACCGTGTCCTTCAGCAGCGTCGCCGGGCCCGGCTTCAAGGTCGGTGACCATTGGGTATTTGCGGCACGTACCAGCGACGCCTCGGTTGAAGAACGCGTTGCCGCGCCACCCCTGGGCACGCACCACCACTACGCGCGGCTGGGGCTGTGGGACGTTGCCGCCGCGGCCGTCACCGACTGCCGCACACCCTGGCCGCCGCGCCACGCCGGCGCCGACTGTTCCTGCACCGAATGCGTGACGCCGGAGTCTCACACCAGCGGTCAACTCACCATCCAGGCCGCGGTGGACCGCGTGCGCGACAGCGGCGGCACGGTGTGTCTGCAGCCTGGCCTGTACGCGCTGCAAGAACCCGTTCGCATCGCCAACGCGCGCAGCCTGGTCATCCGTGGCCAGGGCCCGGCCACTGTCGTCACGGCCGCAGGCACGGCCTTCCAGATCGAAGGTTCGATGGCCATCGCAGTCGAGAAACTGGCTGTCATTTCGCTGGGCCGCGAATCGGCCATCACGGCGCGTGGCGTGGCCGGGCTGCGGCTGTCTGAACTGGCGCTGCTGGTCCTGGGCAGCAGCGACTTCAACGGCGCCGGCATCGGCTTGCAGAGCCTGTGTGCAGGCGTTGCCATTCGCGACAACTTTGTCGTCGCAACCGACGGCATCCGCAGCGAAGCGGCACCCGGCCAGAACGCGGCGCTGGTGCTGACGGCGGCGCTGCAGGTGCGCGACAACGTGCTGTGGTGCCGCCGCCAGGGTGTGGCGCTGGAAGGCGCGGTGGCGCACCTGTACGGCCACCGCATCGAGGACAACGAGGTTCTGGGCTGCCGCAACGGCGGCCTCTCGGCACTTGGCTTTGCGCTGCCGGGTGCCAGCATGCGGCTGTGCGGCAACACGCTCAGCGTCAACGGGCCCGGCATCGCTTGCGCGGTAGACGGCGCCTGGATCGAAGGCAACAAGCTCACCGGCGTCCGCCAGGGCGAACGCCAGCCCAGCGGCAGCGCCATTGCGCTGGCGGTGGGGCTGGACCCCACGGGCAGCAACCAGGTCCAGGTGCTGGCCAACCAGATCCGCAACTTCACCGAGGCGGGCGTGCACATCAGCGCGCCGGTGCAAGATTTGGTGTGCAAGCTCAACATCATTGAAGACTGCGGCCTTGGCATCTTCATGAACGACGGCGCCGAGGCGGGCGCGGTCAGCATCGAGAACAACCACCTGCGCGGCATCCGCGGCCTCTCGGGCAACTTGGCCGCCGCCGGCCTGGTCGCCGGCATTGCCGTGACGCGCACCGCCACGGCCACGGTGGCTGGCAACCAGGTGCACCGCGTGGGTCTGCAAGCGGGCAACGCGCGCGTGCTGGCCGGTGTGCTGATGCTGGGCGTGCAGCGCTCGCGCATCCATGGCAACGTGGTCTCGCAGATCGGGCCGATCGGCGACTTTGGTGGCATCGCCGCCGGCATCATGGTGCGCGCGCCCTACGAGCAGACGCACATCGCCCACAACCAGGTCGAACGCGACGCCGAGCCGCAGGCCGCAGCCGGCACGGCGGCCTGGGCCGCGTTGATGGTCGACGACGGCAACTTCCAGACCCTGCCTGGGCGTATCGCCGGGCCGCCTGCGGCACCCGCTGTGCCCGCTGTGCCTGAGGCGCCAGGATTGCCGGGTGTGCCGGGTCGACCTGGTGCGGTGGCGCCAACAGCGCCAGCCGGCACCGAGGCTGCCGCTGCAGGCCCGGCGCCACGCAAGACCACCAGCCGCGCTGCAGCCAAGGCCACCGTCGCCGCCAGTGCAGTGACTGCGGCCACGGCG
>JBBSCV010000124.1:0-10369 GCA_038249925.1 Burkholderiales bacterium | reverse complement strand
GTCATACACCGCCTGTGACACACGCGGCACCACGGCACACAGGGGCGGCACTACACTGCCGCGATGCGCTCCATGCCCCCCGTGTGCTCTAGCCGCGCCGCGCCGTTGCGCTGGCTTTCCGTGGTTCTTTGCACGCTGATGCTGGCCTTGGCCACGCCGGCTGCCAACGCGCAGTGGAAGTGGCGTGACAAGTCGGGGCAGATCAATGCCAGCGACCGTCCGCCGCCGCTGGAAGTTCCAGAAAAGGACATCCTCGCCCGCCCCTCGCCCGAAGTGCGGAACGTGTTTCCTGTGGCGGGTGCGGCTTCGGCAGCGTCTGCGCCAGCGTCGGGCACAGCGGCCGCCCCGCGCGCGCCGGCGGGTGATGCACGACTCGAAGCGCTCCGTCGTGCGGCAGAGCAAGAACAGGCGGCCAAGACAAAGGCCGAAGAAGAACGCGTCAAGGCCCAACGGGCCGACAACTGCCGTCGCGCGCGGGGCCACCTTGCAGCGCTGGAAGGTGGCCAGCGCATCGCCCGCGTCAACGAAAAGGGCGAACGCGAAGTGCTGGACGATCGCGGCATCGCAGAAGAAACGCGTCAGGCGCGCGCAGTCATCGCTTCTGACTGTCGCTAGGCCGCCTCAGACTTGTTCTGTACCTGGGGCCGGCGCCACGCCGGCTGCCTTGTCACGGTGGCGCTTGTAGCGCAGCCGCCTGGCTTCCTTGGGGTCGACCAGCAGCGGGCGGTAGATTTCAACGCGGTCGCGGTCGCGCAGCAGGCTGCCGGGTTCGCGCCCCTTGCCCCACACCCCCAGCCGCATGCCTTCCACCGCCAGAGCGTGGCGCAGCAGCACGCCGCTGGCATGCACGGCGTCAGCCACGGTGGCGCCTTCCAGGAGACGCAGTTGGGTCAGATCGTTGACGCCCGGCGACGGGCAATAAACGACGTCGACGCGCAACTCAGCGGGGCCCATACACCGCCTCGGCACGCCGGACGAAGGAATCGACCAGGGTGTTGGCCACACGGTCGAAAACCGGGCTGACCATGGCTTGCAGCGCGGCGCTGGAAAACGAATAGGAGAGGTCGAACTCGACCTTGCAGGCCTTGTCGTCGCTGCCCGGGCGGCCCAGCGGCAAGAAGAGCCAGTTGCCATGCAGCTTCGAGAAAGGCCCGTCGACAAGTTGCACTGCCACCGACTTGGCCGCTGTGTGCGTGTTGCGCGTGGTGAAGGCGTGGTGCACGCCCATGTAGGACATGCTCAGGCGCGCCGTGACACCGTCGTCGTGCGCGGTCACCACTTCGGCCCGGCTGCACCAGGGCAGGAACTGCGGATAGGCGTCCACCCCCGTTACCAGGTCGTACATCTCGCGGGGCGAGTACCAGAGCAGAACCGACTTGCGCACGTGCTTCATACAATCACGGCATTCTAGAAGCGCGTTGTGTTGCGGCCGTCCGGCCCCAGATGCGCCTGCACATGGCCTACATCGCCGAAAACCGCCGCGCACGTTTTGAATACAGCATCGAAGAGCAGTTCGAGGCCGGCATGGTGCTGGAAGGCTGGGAGGTGAAGGCCATACGCGCTGGCCAGGTGCAGCTCACCGACGGCTATGTGCATGTGCGTGACGGGCAGCTCTACCTCATCGGGTGCCGCATCAACGCGCTGCGCAGTGCCTCGACGCACATCAACCCCGAGGCCGACCGCACCAAGAAGCTGCTGATGCACAAGGCCGAGATCCGCCGCCTCATCGGCAAGGTCGAGCAGAAGGGCTTCACCCTGGTGCCGCTGAACCTGCACTACAAGGACGGCCGCGTGAAGGCCGAGATCGCGCTGGCCAAGGGCAAGGCCGAGCACGACAAGCGCAACACCGTCAAGGAACGCGACTGGGAGCGCGAAAAAGGCCGGCTGATGCGCCACAAGGTCAGTTCCGGCGGCAAGAGCTGACCCCCCGCTGCGCCGCGCGTCACCCTGGCATGGCGGCGCCCTCACGCGGTAGATGCCCTGCCGGCCGACTGCTCTCGCGGAGATACGTTCATGTTCACCTTCAGTCTGCGCGCCGGTCTCCTGGTTCCGGGCTTTGCCGTTTTGGCGGGTCTGCGGCTCGCTGCGGCGTCAATCTGTCTTGCCTTGGTGGCCCCGGCCCCGGCTGGCGCAATGCTGGCGCCGCCGCAGGCCAACGAACCCCGCCACGCGCTCGTCATCGGCAATGCCAGTTACGCCAGCGCACCGCTCACGAACCCCGCCAACGACGCCCAGGCTGTGGCGAAGGTGCTGGAAAAGGCGGGCTTCAAGGTCGACCTGAAGATCAACGCCAGCCAGAAGCAGATGCAGGACGCGGTGACGAGCTTCGGCGACCGCCTGAAGGCCGGTGGCGCCGGCCTCTTCTACTTCGCCGGCCATGGCGTGCAGATCAAGGGCCGCAACTTCATGCTGCCGGTGGGCAGCGATATTGCTCGTGAAGACGAGGTGCCCTACAAGGCCGTCGACGTGCAGCAGGTGCTGGACAAGATGGACACGGCCAAGAACCGCATCAACCTGGTGGTGCTCGACGCCTGCCGCGACAACCCCTTCGCTCGCAGCTCGCGCAGCACCAGCGGCGGCAATGGCCTTTCACAGGTCGACGCGCCCATCGGTTCGCTGATCGCCTTCGCCACCGCACCTGGCAGCGTGGCCAGCGACGGCAAAAACGCCAACGGCCTGTACACCCAGCACCTGCTGGCGAACATCGAGCGGCCGGGCACCCCCATCGAGCAAGTCTTCAAGCGTGTGCGGCTGGGCGTGCGGCTGGACAGCAACGGCGCCCAGGTGCCCTGGGAAAGCACCTCGCTGGAAGGCGATTTCTACTTCTTCGCGCCTTCGCCAGACGCCGCGAGCGCGCCCACCACGTTGCCCACACCGCCTGGCATGGAGCAGATGGCGCGCGTCGAACGCGCTTATGAACAGCTGCGCCTGGGCCAGGTGGAAGACGCCGAGCGCATCTTCCGCGCCCTGGCCGGCGCCAGCAACGCCGAGGTCGCCTGGATGGGCCGCGAAGGGATGGCCGAGGTGCAACTGGTGCGTGGCGACAGCACGGGCGCCCTGGCGGCAGCCAACGACATCATCGCCAAGGCGCCCTTGCGCAGTGCGGCCTACCTGATCCGCGGCCGCGCCTTGGCGGCCAAGGGTGACACGGTCGCCGGCCAGGCGGCAATGGAGCAGGCCGCCAGCCCGCAAACGGCGGCCGACTTCGGTTGGCAGAAGGCCAACGCCCTGGTCGCCGTGGGCAACGTGCAGCGCAAGCAAGACCCCAAGCTGGCGCTGAAGGCCTACGAACGCGCCACACGCGAGAACCCGCTTTCGGTGGAAGCATTGAGCAACCTGGCCGTGACGCTGAACGAGACCGGTCAGCCCGCGCAGGCACGCGCGCTGCTGGAGCGCGCCCAGGCCCTGGACCCCGGCGACGCCATGACCATCGCGTTGATGCGCCAGACCCAGGAAGCGCTGGCCGACAACCAGGACCGCGCGCGCCAGAAGTCCATCGACGATTCGGTGAAGGAGCTGGCTGCGCGCTTCCGCAAGCCATCACCACGCCCTGCGTCGGCGGGAGCACCCGATGACTGGACCTCGCCCGCCATGGCCGTGTCGGTCCTGCCCTTCCAGGACCAGACCCTGCCGGGCAGCGCGGGCCGCGTGGGCCTGGAAAGCCTGGTGCAGCAGGAAGTGATTCGCGAGTTGCAGGCACGCGGCTTCACCCTCGTCGAGCGGCGCCTGCTCGACAAGGTGCTGGCCGAGGTGAAGCTGGGCTCGTCAGATCTTGCCGACCAGGACACGCAGATCAGGCTGGGCAAGGTGCTGGCGGCTCGGCTGATGGTCTCTGGCTCGCTGAACTCTCAGGCCGGCGCCGTCGGGGCCTCGGTGCGCGCCATCGACACCGAGACCACGCAGCTGGCGATGGTGAGCACCGAGCGTCCGGCGCCCGGCACCTTCGACCCCACGGCGCTGGCCACCCGCATTGCGAACAGCGTGGCGCAGACCGTGGCCGAGAAATACCCGCTGAAGGGCCGCATCGTGCGGGTGACGGGGACGCAGGCCGTCATCAACCTGGGCAAGAAGCATGGCGTCAGGCCGGGCCAGCAGTTCAACGTGCTGAGCCGCGGCGAGCCCATCGAGTTGAACGGCCGCGTCCTCGGCTACAAGGAAACGCGCATCGCGCAGGTGACAGTGACCGAGGTGCAGGAATTGCTGTCTTTCGGCCGCGTGGCCGAAGCCAGCGCGCGGCTGGCCAAGAACCAGAGAATCATCGCGCGCAAAGAATGAACGCATGGCCTGCGCTCACCACGGCATCTGCGGCCTGGCGCACCAGTGCGCTGCCATGGCTGCGGCGCTGGTGCCTGACGGGCATGCTGGCCGTTCTGTCTGCAGCCGCCTGGGCGCAGGCTGCGCCGCTGCCTGCGGTGGTGGTGTGGGACTTCGAGAACCAGACCCCGGGCAGCAGCGCAGCGGCCGAGCGCAGCGACTTTCTGAAGCGCTCGCTTTCCGAAAGCCTCACTGCCACGCTGCTGCAGGTGGCAGGGCTGCCAGTGGTGGAGCGTCAACATCTGAAGGACCTGCTCGCCGAACAGAAGCTGAGCGCGGGCGCGCTGGCAGACGCCGACACGCGGCTGCGCCTGGGCAAGATCATCGGCGCACAGCGCATGGTTTTCGGCGGTTATTTCGTGCTCGGGGAAGCCGTGCAGGTGCACGTGCGCTTGGTGGACACCGCCACCTCCCGCGTGCTTTTTACCGACGAAGCCGCCTTGCCGCTGGCCGACGTGATGACGCAGGTGGTGCCGATGAACCGGCGCCTGGCAACCGCCCTGGCCGGCGCTGGCGCTGGCGCTGCGGCCACAGGCCAGCCCAGCGAGCACGCCGCCGAAATCTGGCAGGCCTACGACCGCGCGCTGGCCCTTGCAGACGCCGGCGATTTCGATGCTGCCGTGCTGGCCCTGCAAGGCTTGCTCAAGCGCGACAAAAATTTTCTGCCCGCTGAACGCCAGTTGGTGGCTCTGCTGGAACGGATGGCCCGGCGCTAGCGCCACCGCAACGAACCGGGCTCGGCGCTGTGGCTGGCTGAGGCGTTTCGTCCGCCGGTGGCAGTAACTCTGTCGCGCCTGAAGCGCGCCCTCTGCTTCAGGCCAAAGTGGCCTGCAAAGCCTGCAGCAGGTCGGCTTGAAGATCGGCCACGGCTTCGAAACCGACCGAGAAGCGCACCAGATGGCCGCGCAAGTGAGCGCGCTGCGCTGCTTGCGCACTGCGCATTTCGGCCAGGTCGTAAGGCACCACCAGGCTCACCGGCCCGGCCCAGGAATAACCGATGCGAAAAAGCCGCAGCGCGTCGACGAACGCATCGACCTGCGCGGCGCTGAAACGCTCGTCCAGCATTACCGAGAACAGACCGGCAGCCGCCGTGCAGTGGCGTTGCCAGTGCGCGTGCCCAGGGCTGCCGGCCAGCGCCGGGTGCAGCGCTTGCACCACCTCGGGCCGTGTGCCCAGCCAGGTGGCCAGGGCGCGGCCGGCAGCGTCCTGCGCGGCATAGCGCAAGGGCATGGTGGCCAGCGAACGAAGCACCAGTTCGGCGTCATTGCCCGCCACCCCGAGGCCCAGGCGCATGTGGGTGAACTTGATGCGCTCGTGCAGCGCCTGGTCTCGCGTCACCACGCTGCCCATCAGCACGTCGCCGCCGCCGCTGGGAAACTTGGTCAGCGCCTGCATCGCGATGTCGATGCCGTGATCGAAAGCGCGCAGCGCAATGCCGGCGCCCCAGGTGTTGTCCAGCGCCGTGCTGACTCCGCGCGCCTTCGCAGCCGCCGCGAGCGCGGCCAGATCGGGAAACTCCATCGTCACCGAGCCCGGGGCTTCCAGCCACACCAGCCGGGTCTGCGGCTGCAGCATCGCAGCGAACGCCGCCACGTCCATCGGGTCGTAGAGGCGGTGCGCAATCCCCCAGCGGGCCAGTTCGCCCTTGGCGAAGTTCAGGCTCGGGCCATAGACGTTGTCTGGCAACAGCACCTCGTCGCCCTGTGACAACAAGGCCTGCCCCACCAGCGCCACTGCGGCCAGACCGCTGGGCGCCAACACGCACTCGCGCCCGCCTTCCAGCGTGGCGATGCGCTCTTCCAGCGCAAAGGTGGTGGGCGTGCCGTGCAGGCCGTAGGTGTAGCCCGTCTTGTGGCGCCAGTCGCGCGAGCGCAGCGCAGCCACATCGGGAAATATGACTGTGCTGGCCTTGTGCACAGCGCCCTGCGGCGCCTCGAAACCTGTGGGCGGCTGGTAGGGGTGATGGATGAGCTCGGTGGCGATATCGCGGGCCATGTGCTGCGGTCTCCTCAGATTTTCAGATAGGCAGGCCGACGAGGTCGTGCCCCTCTGCAGCCACGATGCGCGCGCGCGTGAACTCACCCACCTTCAGCGTCTTGCTGGCCTTTTCTGGCGGCAGCAGGCGCACGACGCCGTCGATCTCGGGTGCATCGGCGTAACTGCGGCCGGTGCCGCCCTTGCGGCCCAACGCCGGTGCGTGGTCGATCAGCACCTGCATCGTGGCGCCGACGCGGCGTTGCAGTTTGCGCGTGGACACCTCTTCGGCCACGGCCATGAAGCGGGCGCGGCGTTCTTCGCGCACTTCGGCAGGCAACATGCCGGGCAGTTCGTTGGCCGCGGCGCCCTGCACCGGCGAATAGGCGAAGCAGCCGGCACGGTCGATCTCGGCTTCGCGCAGGAAGTCGAGCAAGGTCTCGAATTCGGCCTCGGTCTCGCCCGGGAAGCCGGCGATGAAGGTCGAACGCACGACGATTTCCGGGCACACCGCGCGCCAGGCCGCCAGGCGCTCCAGGTTGCGTTCGCCACTCGCCGGGCGCTTCATGCGCTTGAGCACGTCGGGGTGCGCATGCTGAAACGGCACGTCCAGGTAAGGCAGCACGCGGCCCTCGGCCATCAGCGGCAGCAGTTCGTCGACATGCGGGTAAGGGTAGACGTAATGCAGGCGCACCCAGGCGCCAAACGGCGCGGCCAAATCGGCCAGGCGGGCGCACAGATCGAGCATGCGCGTCTTCACCGGCTGGCCGTCGAAGAAGCCGGTGCGGTACTTCATGTCGACGCCGTAGGCACTGGTGTCCTGGCTGATGACGAGCAGTTCCTTGACGCCCGATTCGAACAGCGCGCGGGCGTCGTTCAACACATCGCCGATGGGCCGCGACACCAGGTCGCCGCGCATGCTGGGGATGATGCAGAAGGTGCAGCGGTGGTTGCAGCCTTCGCTGATCTTCAGATAGGCGTAATGGCGTGGCGTCAGCTTGATGCCGGCGACACCGCGAAATTCGGCGCGCGCCGCGGGCACGAGATCGACGAAGGGGTCGTGCGGCTTCGGCACGTGCAGGTGCACGGCGTCCATCACTTCCTGGGTGGCGTGCGGGCCGGTGACGGCGAGCACCTTGGGGTGCACGTTCTTCACCAGGTTGCCGCCGTCGCTGCCGGCCTTTGCGCCCAGGCAGCCGGTGACGATAACGCGGCCGTTCTCGGCCAGGGCCTCGCCGATGGTGTCCAGGCTTTCCTTGACGGCGTCGTCGATGAAGCCGCAGGTGTTGACGATCACCAGATCGGCGCCAGCGAAGGTCTTGCTGGTTTCGTAGCCTTCGGCGCGCAGTTGCGTGAGGATGAGTTCGGAGTCGGTCAGCGCCTTCGGGCAGCCGAGCGAGACGAAGCCGACGGTGGGTACGCGCTGGGCAGCGGCAGGCTCCGCGACAGGGTTTTGATGTTGCATCGCCCGATTTTCAACCATGTCGCCGCCGCCGCGGCGTTGGCGGGTGCGCAGAACGCGCAGGGTGCCGAAGACTTACCGCTCGAACAGCCGGCGCAGCGGGTCCAGCAGCGTGCCGTAGGCTGCGCCTGGGGTCGATGTGCGGCGCATCGGCTGGCGAACCTGCAGCGCGCTGGGGGTGCGGATGGCGCGCTGGACGGTATGGAAGTCGAGGCAACCCGCCTCGAACGGCAGCCCGCAAAAGTCCAGCAGCGCCCGGATCTGCGCTTCGGGCGCTGCCACCAGAGCTTCGTAGTGCTGGGCGCGAAAGCGGGCCGGGTGGCGTTCTGCCCAGAAACGGCTCAGGCCGTCGTAGGCATGCCAATAGCCGGCCAGGCCTTCGAAGCTGTAGCTGAAGTGCTCCATGCCCGGGCCGAAGAGCTGCTTGTAGCAGGACCAGCAGGTCTCGACCGGGTCGCGTTTGCAGTCGATGATGCGTGCGCCCGGCAGCATGCGCAGGGCAGCACCTGCCCACAACCAGTTGTCGGGCAGCTTGTCGGTGGCCACCGGCTTGTCGGCCCGCCAGCGCGCGCTCTGGTCCAGATAGTCCTGGCCCATGCGGGCCCAGTCCTGCTCGGTCGCCACGGCGGCCCATTGCCCCAGCGGCTTGCCCAGACGCTCCGATTCCTGGTTCAGGATGCGGCCCAGGTACGGGAGCTCGCTGGCGCCTTCAACCTGGGAATGGCTGGCCAGCACCTGTTCCACGAGGGTCGTGCCCGAACGCGGCAGGCCGACGAGAAAGATGACCTCGCGGCCCCGCGTGCCGGCAGCCGGCGGCGGCGCGGCATCGAAGGTCTGGCGCAACGCATCGACTTCACGCTGGAACGCGGCCGGGTCCCAGGGCCGGCTGGCGCTGGCCTCACGGTTGGCGTGCTGCAGCGCTGCGAAGGCAGCGTCGACACGACCAGCGTCTTCCAGCGACTTGCCCAGGGCGAAGTGCAGCATGACCTTGTCTTCGGCCGTCATCGTGGCCGGTGGCGCCGCAGCGGTGCGTTCGAGCTGGGCAAGTTCTTCGGCGCTGAGCTTCACGATCTTCAGGTCGGCCAGCAAGAACCAGGCGCGCGACAGCAGCTGCCGGGCAGCGATGAGCGCGCGGCAGTCGGCAGCGGCCAGCTCGGCCTGGCCGAGCGCGGTGGCACAGCGTGCCCGCTGCAGCAGCGCAACGGGCAGGCCCGGCTGGCGCACCAGCACCTGCTGCACCGCGGTCATCGCGTCTTCGACATAACCCTGGCGGTCGAATTCGAGGCTCAGCGCCAGCCATTCTTCTGCGCTGTTGGCCAGGCCGGCGGCCGCCTGCAGGCTGCGCGGCGCTGCAGCAAAGTCGCTCGCGCGGTCTTGCGCGGTGCCCAGTTGCAGCAACAGGACAAAGTCGCCCGGGCGCTGGGCATGCGAACGCTCGAGACAGGCTGCGGCACGCGGCCAGTCGCCTTCGGTGCCGTACCAGTGGCCCTGACAGCGCAAGAGTTCGGGGTGGTCGGGCGCACTGCGCGCAAGGTTCAGCAAGAGCTGACCGGCCAGCAGCCTTTCGCCGCTGGACAGCAAACCCACGGCGCGCCGCAACTGTTCAGCCTGCGCCGGCCTCAGCCCGCGCAGCCGCTCGCGCACGGCAGCCGCGGCCTGCTTCTGTTGCCTGGCGAGCGTCATGCGAGCCTGGCGACCAGCCGCTCGGCCGCCACCTCGACCGATGTCGACAGCGTCTGGATGTGGACTTCCGCATCCAGCGGCGGCTCATAAGGCGAGCCGATGCCGGTGAACGCCGGCAGCAGGCCCTGGCGGGCCCGCTTGTACAGCCCCTTGGCGTCGCGCGCTTCGGCGACGTCGAGGGCCGTGTCGATGAAGACTTCGATGAAGCGCCCTGGCTCGAACAGCGCTCGCGCCAAAGCGCGGTCGGCGCGGAAAGGCGAGATCAAGGCGACGATGACGACCAGCCCGGCATCCGCCATCAAGCGGGCCACTTCAGCGGTGCGGCGCACGTTCTCAGCCCGGTCGGCTGCGGAGAACCCCAAGTCACGCGTCAGGCCGCGGCGCAACTCGTCACCGTCCAGCACCACGGCATGGCGGCTCTGGGCGTGCAAGCGCCGGCAGGTGGCTTGGGCAATCGTCGACTTGCCGGCACCTGACAAGCCAGTGAGCCAGAGCACGGGGGCCGGCGCCGTCAACGTGGAGCCATGCGAGGTTGGGATGGAGGCGGCGTTCACGACAGGCGTGGCGATCGAAGGGTTCTTCATGCTGGGCGATGCAGGTCATCTCAGGAAAGACAGAAGAATCTTGCCGCGCACGTGCCGGCCGCCATATCGCAAGCGCAGATCGCACACGGAGTCCCTGCGCGCAGCCGATTGTGGCGACGGAGTGCGATGGTTTTCGTGAGCAATCCCCCCGGATCAGGGGGCAATGAATCAGCGTGCTTCATGCTTAACCAAGTTGCCGTTGGAAAGCCAACGTTCGCAACGAGTTCAGGTTCGGCAGCGAGCAATCGGATTCAACGGTAATTTCAGAAGTCACAACCACCAGGATGGAGTTCACCCTATGAAACTTTCCCACCTTGCAGACCGCATTGGCGACGCTTTCCAGGCAAGCACC
>JBBSCV010000123.1:0-10435 GCA_038249925.1 Burkholderiales bacterium | reverse complement strand
GGATCTGAATGATCTCAGGCCCGGGCCGCCGTATCGCTGCGCTGCCACAGCGTGGGCGTGGTGCCCAGCCGTTGCAGGAAGACGCGCGCGAAGGCCCCTGGGCTGGCATAGCCCACTTCGGCGGCCACCTGCTTCACGGCCACGCCCTTGCGCAGCAGCGTGCGGGCCAAGCCAAGGCGCCAGCCGGTCAGGTAGTCACCGGGCGGAATGCCGACCGTGCGCCTGAAGTGCGCTGCAAAGCGCGCACGCGACATGCCGGCCAGCCCGGCCATGGCGTCCAGATTCCAGGCCCGCGCGGGGTCGGCATGCAGTGCGCTGATGGCTTTCGCCAGGCGCGGGTCGGCCAGGCCGGCCATGACACCGCCGTCAATCAACTGGTGCGCCATGGCATGGCGCAGGAGCTGGATCACCAGCACCTCGGTGAGGCGGTCCACCACCGCAGCGTGCCCACAACGGCTGGCCTGCGCCTCGCTGAACAGCAGCTGCTGGGCGAGATCGAGGCCGGGCAGCTGGGCCAGCGGAACGCTCAGCAGGGCCGGCAGCCCGCGCAACAGCGGGTTCTCGTCATTGACGCCGAAATCGATCGACGCACACACCACATCGGCCCCCTCGCGCTCGCCGCCGTCGAGCCGGTGCGCACCGGCGCACGGGAAGAGCAGCACGCTGGGTTCGCTGATGACGCTGTGCCGTCCCAGCGTGTCGGTCACGCCCAGAGGCCCGCGCCGCACCAGGTGCAGATGGCCGACGCCGGTGCCGCTGTCGAAATCGGCAATGCCGCAGAGCGCGCCGCTGTGGAACACGCGGGCGTGCAGTTCGAAGCGCTGGAGCAAGGCTGACAAACGGTCGGACATTAACGGCTGGACTGAGATGAATGGTTTAGTTATGTAGACGATCCAACGCTGATCATCTCATCCAAAGCGCTACATTGCTGTGAAGCCCACATGGAGATTTGACATGGAAAACCCGTCGCTACCGTCCACATTGATCCCCCGTCAAGCTGTACCGTCTCTGCAGGTGCCGACGCTGGACCACGGCAGCTTTTCCCTGGCCGAAGACGCCGCTGCGAACTTCACCCTGGTCGTGTTCTATCGCGGCCTGCATTGCCCGATCTGCCTGAAGTACCTGCTGGAGTTCGGCCGATTGCAGCCCGAGTTCGACAAGCGCGGCGTGAATGTGGTCGCGATCTCGAGCGACGGGCGCGAGCGCGCTCAGGCCATGGCCGACAAGCTGAAGGCCCCAGCACTGCGCATGGGCTATGACCTGAAGCTGGCCAAGGCGCGGGAATGGGGCTTGTTCATCAGCACCTCTCGCGGCACCACCTCCATCGGCATCGAAGAACCGGCACTGTTCTCCGAGCCCGGCGTCTTCATCGTTCGGCCGGATGGCACGCTGTACTACGGCGCGGTGCAGACCATGCCGTTTGCACGGCCCCATTTCGACGAGCTGCTGGCGGCGCTGGACTTCGCGCTGGAGAAGAACTACCCGGCGCGGGGCGAATACAGCGGCCCTGTATAAATTTCTTCGGCAAAATCTTCAGACGATCCCGCCGACATGCTCTGTTGGCGGCCTTCGGTGTTTCAAGCCTGGCCCTGGGCGTGACCGAAAAACCAGCAGCGGCCAACGTACGCCGGGCTCAGGCGCATGGGCGACGCGCCTTGAATCCCAAGGCGGCCAGGCCAACCAGCATCAATGCCTAGGTTCCAGGTTCCAGGTTCGGGATCGGCGGAAGCCAGGATCAGGTTGTCGACCGCAGCCGAAGTGAAAAGCCCCGCATTGAAGCGCAACAAAAATTCTTTGAGCACTCGGACGCCATCCAATATGAAAACCATCAGACAGATTCGCAAGCGCCCTGCGCCAGTTTTTTTGTTGCTGGCCGTGCAGGCGGCCCTGTCTTCTCAGGCGCAGGCGCAAGGCAACGCACCTGCGACCGCGCAGACTGGCCAAGGTGGTGACGCCAGCACCATCACCATCACGGGCAGCCGCATCCTGCGCGACCGCGAAGCCGCTTCGGTACCTGTGACGACCGTGCGCGACACCGACTTGAAGCTGTCCGGCACGGTCAACGCCGAAGAACTGCTGAACAGCCTGCCGCAGTTCGTGCCCGCCACCACATCGGCATCGAATTCGCTGGCCAGTGCGACGGGCACGGGCGCTGCAACGGTTGACTTGCGGGGCCTGGGCGCCAACCGCAATCTGGTGCTGGTCAACGGCCGGCGCTACGTGTTCTTCGACGCGTCGCAAGTGACCAACATCAACACCATCCCCGCAGCGCTGATTCGGCGCGTGGAAGTGGTCACGGGCGGCGCCTCGGCGGTCTACGGGTCAGACGCCATTTCGGGCGTCGTCAACTACATCTTGCGTGACGACTTTGATGGCGTCGAAGCACGGGCACAAGTTGGCCTGGACAGCCGCGGCGACGGCGGTGTGGCCGACTTCACCCTCACGGCCGGGCGCGCGTTGGGCGGCGGGCGCGGCAATGCGGTGTTGTCGCTCAATTACGTGGACCGCCAGCCGATCCTGACCTCTGAACGTGGCTACTCGGCGGTCAACCTGGTGGATGTCACGGTCGGCGGCGTGCGGCAGTTGGGCCCTGGCGGGTCGAGCTTCGTTCCG
This sequence comes from Burkholderiales bacterium, assembly GCA_038249925.1. Classification (GTDB taxonomy): domain Bacteria; phylum Pseudomonadota; class Gammaproteobacteria; order Burkholderiales; family Burkholderiaceae_C; genus Rubrivivax. The sequence goes on along the minus strand of JBBSCV010000123.1, from coordinate 7,822 downwards.
AATGGCCGCTATTTCGGCTTGCCCACCACGCCTGCGGCCATCGCCGCCCGGCCGGGACTGGCCGCAGCCTATGCCGCAGCAGGCCTGACCGGCATCGGCGCCAATGGCTTCATCCCCGACGACAGCGGCAGCAACGTACGCTCCTACAACGCGGGCACCGATTTCTTTGACTTCCTGCGCGACAACTACCTGCGTGTGCCGCAGCAGCGCCTGGCGCTGACGAGCCTGGCCCACTACGACTTGTCCGACCGCGTCACCGCTTTTTTCGAAGGCGCCTATTCGCGCAACAAGACCACGGTCGGCTTCGCCTCCAGCTTCATCAACGAGACCTTGCCGATCGAGGTCAACAACCCCTATATTGGTGCCGGCCTGCGCGGCGTGTTGCAGACACTTGACCAGACCGAGACGGGCGCAGCAGCGAACGACGGCCGCGTGAACCTGGGCTTCGCCCGGCGTTTGATCGAAGCCGGCCCGCGCCGCAACCTGGACGAGCGCGCCGCCTGGCGGGTGTTGCTGGGCCTGCGTGGCGACCTGGGCAGCGTCGGGCCCGCCACCGACCTGGCCTGGGAGACCTACGTGTCTTACGCGCGGTCGAAGAACACGCAGTTGCAGACGGGCAATGTGTCGCGCACTGCGTTCGCTCGCGGCCTGCTTTCCGCGCCTGGCAGCGGTGCGGCACCCGTGGTCAACCCGTTCGGCCCCAACATCTCGGCCGCAGGCATCGAAGCGATACAGGTCGAGTCGGTCAACATCGATGACACCGACTTGAAGGTGGCCGCAGCCAACTTGAACGGCAAACTCTGGCAGCTTCCGGCCGGCCGCATGAGTTTCTCGTTGGGTGGGGAATGGCGCGCCAGCAGCGTGGACTTTCAACCCGATGTCCTGCTTGCAGCAGGCGACATTGCGGGCTTCAACCCGATTACCGCCACCAACGGTGAGATCAAAGTCTGGGAACTGCTGGGTGAATTGCGCGTGCCACTGTTGAAGGACGCCGCCATCGCCAAGGAACTGGCCGTGAACGTTGCAGCACGCTATTCCGATTACGACCTGCAAGCTGTGGGTGGCGTCTGGACCTACCAGGCCGGCATCGACTGGCAACTGAACAACCAGGTCAGCGCGGGCGCGCAGTTCCAGCGCGCCATTCGCGCCCCGAACGTGGGTGAAGCCTTTGGCGGCACCCGCAACTTCCCTGTGGCAGCCACCGACCCTTGCGCCCAGCAGGCAGCGGTCACCAATGCCGCACTGCGTGCCTTGTGCATCAGCACAGGGGTACCTGCCGCTGCGGCCGGCACGGCCGCGCTGCAACCGAATGCGCAAATCCCCGGCGTACTGGGCGGCAACCCCAGTCTCAACGAAGAAAGCTCCGACACCTTCACCACAGGCCTGGTGTTGACCCCCAGCGCAATGCCCGGTTTTCGGGCCACGCTGGACTACTACGACATTCGTGTCACGGGGGCCATCAGCCCGCTGGCTGGCGGCGTCAACAGCATCCTGGACCTTTGCTACAACCAGATCCGCGAGGCGGACAGCGTGGCCTGCCGCGCCATTTCGCGCAACCCGGCCAGCGGCGTGATCGACGTGCAGTTTCCGGTGACGGCACTGAATGAAAACATCGGCCGGCTGCAAACTTCTGGGGTGGACCTGCAGCTGAACCAGCGGCTGAATGCCGCGTTCGGGCTGTTTGGCAACACCAGCCGCTTCGACCTGGCCCTGGCTGCGAGCTGGCTGCGCCGCTTCACGGTCACGCCGGTGCAGGAACTGCCCGGTCAGTTCAACGACTGCACGGGCCTCTACGGCCCCACCTGCGGCGAACCCAAGGCCAAGCTGAAGACCACGACCCGGCTGTCATGGACCACGGGCCCGCTGCTGCTGAGCGTGCGTCACCGCCACCTGGGCGCCGTCGGCCTCGATGTTCTGCAGCTGCCCGCGCGCCGCGGCGCCACGGCACCCGCCGCCAGCACCGAGGCCGTGCCGCGCATCGCCGCCCAGAACTACATCGACCTGTCGTTCAATCTCCAGCTGAACCCGCAGGTCGCTTTGTGGGGCGGTATCAACAACGTCTTCGACAAGACGCCGCCACTGCTGGGCAGCCGGCAGCGCCGCAACAACACCTACCCCGACACCTACGACTACGCCGGCGCGGAATTTTTCCTTGGCGCTTCGGCGCGCTTTTGATGGTGCGCCTGCTGTTCGGTCCGCGAGGCGGTGGGCTACGCGGCCTCGAACGGAATCTGACGGGTGGTTCGCCACACCGTCGGTACAACTTCCGTCACAACGCCCTGCGCACCAGCCTGCTCGCACTGCTGCTGGTCGCCGGTACCGCGGCGGCGCAGACCCTGCGCGTGGCGGTGCAGGGCGACGCGCTGTCGATGGACCCGCATTCGCTGTCCGAAGCGGTGCAGCTGTCCCTGACCGGCAACATCTTCGAACCGCTGGTCACGCGCGACCGGCAGCTGAAGCTGGTGCCAGGCCTGGCCCTGCGCTGGACGGCCGTGGCGCCCACCACCTGGCGCTTCGAGCTGCGGCGCGGCGTACGCTTCCACGACGGCACCCCCTTCACGGCCGACGACGTGGTGTTTTCCATCCAGCGCGCCCGCGGTGAGGGCTCGGACCTGCGTACCCAACTGGCTTCAGTGCGCGACGTGCGCAGGACCGACGACTTCACCGTCGAGGTGCTGACCCACACGCCCAACGCCATCCTGCCCGACCTGCTGACCACCACCTACATGCTCAGCCAGCGCTGGGCCACGGCCAACGGCGCGCAAAGCCCGGTCGACCGTCGCCAGGGCAACGAAAACGCCGCATCGTTCCAGGCGAATGGCACCGGCCCGTTCCGCCTGCATGAACGCCGACCCGACGTGCGTACGGTCCTCAAGCGCCACACCGGCCATTGGGGCGCAACGGACGGCAACGTCACCGAGGTGGTGTTCCAGCCCATCGCCAGCGACGCCACGCGGGTAGCCGCGCTGGCCTCGGGGGCGGTGGACCTGATCGATCCTGTTCCCCTGCAGGACGTGCCGCGCCTGCAAGCGAACAAGTCGTTGCGCGTTGAGCAGGTGCCTGAATCGCGCATCATCTTTCTGGGTTTCGACCAGCAGCGCGACGAACTGCTCTACAGCAGCGTCAAGGGCCGCAACCCCTTCAAGGACCTGCGCGTGCGCCAGGCCTTCTACCAGGCCATCGACGTGGACAGCATCGTGCAGCGCCTGCTGCGCGGGGCGGCGCGGCCGGCTGCGCTGATGGTGGCCGAGGGCATGCGCGGCCACAGCGCCGAACTCGACCGGCGCATGCCCTACGACCCGGCCGCAGCGCGTCGGCTGCTGGCCGAAGCCGGCTACGTCCAGGGCTTCGAGCTGATGCTGAACTGCCCCAGCGACCGCTACGTCAACGACGCCGAGATCTGCCAGGCCGTGGCCGCCCAGCTGGCGCGCGTGGGCATCCGCATCCGGCTGCAGACCGAGCCCAAGGCCAGCTACTTCCCCCGCATCCTGCAAAGGAACACCAGTTTCTACATGGCCGGCTGGTCACCTGCCGGTTTTGACGCCCTGCACGCCATCTACGCCTTGATGGCCACACCCGCTGGCGGGCAGGGGCAGTGGAACCTGGGCAGCTACAGCCAGCCGCGCATCGATGCGCTGGTCAAGGCCATCCAGGCCGAGACCGACAGCGTCAAACGCACAGCGCTCCTGCAGCAGGCGCTGGCGCTGCACCGCGACGATGTGGGCCATATTCCCTTGCACCAGCAATTCCTGACCTGGGCCATGCGCGCCAACGTGGAAGCGCCAATGCGGGCAGACAACTTCATGGTCTTCGACTGGGTGAAGTTACGGAATTGATCGGGCGCTAGGGGGCGTTTGCGTCGTGCATCGGGAGTGAGTAAAAGTCTGGCCCAGGCCGTGGCCCAACTGCCCGACGCTGGGTAAGGGCGCCAGGCGCGTAAGCGACGCATCTACATGGTCGACGGAGCTGCGATCGATCTTCAGCTCCGACACTGGCATTCGCTGCACATCGGGCATCAACTATTGACTGGTGCCGAAGTCGTCGACCGACCATCGCAAACCGACGTCGCGCAGCGTTTGCAGGGTGACCAGCGCACACGCTACGTCGTCCATCGGCCTACGTTCGGTGATCCCGCGGCTGAGCTGGTCCAGGGGCAAACCGAACGCGCAGGGCCGCGCGTACAGCTATCTGGGAAAGTCGGCATCCAGTAGGACGGCAATACACACGTTCACCGACACGTCCAGCGTCAGCGCCCGCACCCCGGCTTGCCCTTAAGGCCGTCTGTGACCGGCGGCTCCTGGCAGCCCTGGCTGACTCGCGTCGCCAACGCCGCTGTCGACCCCGCGAAGCGGCAGTTGACAATGAATGTGCAGGAGGTGCGCCGAGTGTGAGCCTCAGAGTCCTTGCGTTTGGGGCAGACAAGGCACTCGCAGCCTACATCGGCTTGTCGCGCGACCCAGAGGTAGCACCATTTCGCGACGAAGCGCCGAAAGGCCCGCTCCGCCCGACTCCATTCCTGCAGATTCGGCTCGTGGTGGGCCACCCCGACGGCCAGATCCTGGCCATCTGCTTCGGCCTCACGACCGTCGCCGATTGGTGTTCCTAACGGATCTGGGCGTCGATCGGTGCCTCGAGCGCCTGGGCATCGGCAGGCAGTTGATGGCCATGGCGCATGCCCTGGCCGGCGGCGAGAGCAACATCGTCTAGTGCTGCTAGGCCAACCACGATTCGGTGCCCTTCTACGAGAAGATCGGCATGCGCTGTGCGAACCACGTCATGGAAAGGGACCGCATGCGCTGGACCGAATTCACCGTCGGCGCCCGCGATTGATCTTGAACACCCACTGATGCGGTCCGTGGGATCGGCAGCGGCCTGCTGATGATCGACCGCAACCGAAACGAGCTTCATCTGTGGCGACTGTGCCCAGGTTTTCCCGGGTGATCAAGCGCCAAACCTCGGCTTTGAGCAGCTCTGGCGCAGTTAGTCCCAGGCTGCCCGGTCACCGGGCCGCCTTGAACGTGTTGGCTGGATGATCTCAAGAAGCTTGTAGCTGCGACCCACGGGCTGGCGCGCGCGGCGGCGCACTGGCTTTCAAACCCAGGTGCGTCAGGATCTTCTCGATCACCGGCTGCTCGAGGATCGCGGCGATGATCTTCAGCTGGCCGTCGCAGTTGGGGCAGTTTTCCATGTCGATCTCGAAGACCCGCTTGAGCAGCTTGGCCCAGCTCAGCCTCACCGGGTGGTGATGTTGACAGCCCGCCTCGAACTCGGCAGCCGCTGCGGCCTGCGTGTGCTGCTTGGATTCCTGCGGCACCACCAGCGCGCGCAGCTGAGCGTTGGGGGCCAGTACGCCGTGGTTCGCTTAGCGGGGGTCCGCTCACTTCGCGCAGCGAAGTTACCCGGACACCAAACGGATCAGGTGCAGCCTGGGCCTGGGCACCAACGCAGCCAGCCGCTGCGACTGTTTTACGCAACCGCTTGAACTGCCTGGCATGGCCATAGCCACCGGCCTTGCGGCGCAGCGTCTTGCCCTCCTGGGCATAGGTTTGCTTCAGCCTGCTGCCGCACGCCGCGCAGCGTGGACCACCTTGTGGCGGGCGATCTCCAACAAGCGCCTGTCCACCGGGTGGGCGATGGCCTTGGACTGCACGGTGGAGTCCACGATCACACGCTCCAGGTCGGCCGGCTTGACGGCCTTGATGTCGACGGCGCACTCGATGGTCGCAGCCACGCTGGCGCTTCTTCGAAGCAGCAGGCCTGCCATGACCGCCCGACGACACTTCACGCCACGGTGATAGTTCCGTGATCACTGTGAGAGCCCTGCCCCCAAGAATGAATTTGGGCACAGTGCCCACTCAAAGGAGCAGTTGAAATGCACTCGTTTTTCATGCACCGGACGGTGGGCCGAACGCTCGCCACGATCACGGTCGTCCTGTTACCCGTCTTGGCCGGGTGCGGCGGCGGCGAGACCGATTCCGACCCCGCGACAGCCAGCTCGCAAGGCGACAGCGGGCTTGAAGGCCGGGCTCAGGCCCTGAGTGCATCACCGTCCGCCCTGGACACAGCCCAGCCGGACAGCGCTTCTGTCTTCGGGCCTGCAGCAGGCACCACAGAAGCGCAAAAGTTCGGGTCACCCACGGGGATGGCGGGCGATCTCTTCGGCTTGTCTGTTGCCGCCAATGGATCGAACATCGTGGTGGGCGCCACACAACAGAGCCTGTTCAGGATCACCAACACCACCGGCTCGGCCTATGTGTTCGACGCAGCCGGCGTGTTCGTACGCGAACTGGTGCCGCCATCGCCAACGGAGCGCCGCCGCAACGACGCCTACGGGAGTGCTGTGGCGGCCAGCGGCAGCCTGATCGTGGTGGGCTCACCCCGCGCGGCCGACGTGGGGTCTTTCGCCGGTGAAGTGTTCATCTTCAATGCGCAGACCGGTGCACAACTGGCCAAACTCGTTCCCACTGGCACCCGGCGCAATCCTGCCGACGGCGCTTTCTTCGGCAGTGCCGTCGATGCTTCGGCCGACCGGATCGTGGTGGGCGCACCTGGCACTTTCGGCAATGACGGCGGCCGTATCGGCGGTGTCGGCGCGATCTATCTCTACGACGCCGACAAGCGGCGCTTGATCGCTCGGGTGATCCCGCAGGGCGCACAACCCAAGGACAACGTCGGCTCTTCGGTGGCAGTGGACGGCAACACCGTGGTCGCCGGAGCACCATTCGACAGCAGCGCGGCGCGAGAGGCCGGCGCCGTGTACGGGTTCAATGCGTCGAACGGCAGTGTGCGGTTCAAGCTGACCGCAAGCGACGCCAGCGCATCGGACTTCTTCGGATTCGCGGTCTCCACCAGCGGCGGGCTCATCGCCGTTGGAGCGCCAGCCGACGATGATCGCGGTTCTGCGTCGGGCTCTGTCTACATCTTCAATGCAACGACGGGCGCCTTCCTGCGCAAGATCGTTGCCAGTGATGGCGAGAGTGGTGATCAGTTCGGAATCGCGGTAGACCTGGTCGGCGACAAGCTGGCGGTGGGCGCCTGGGGCGACAACGGCGGCGCGGGTTCGACTTACGTTTTCGACGTCACCACTGGCGCGCAGGTCGGCAAGCTGGTGGCTTCGGACGCAGCGCCAAACGACATCCTCGGGCGCTCGGTGGCGATCTCAAACTCAGACGTCATCGCGGGTGCAGCTCGCGATGCAGATCGGGGCACCGACTCGGGCTCTGTCTATCGGTTCGGGTTGCCAACCCCTTAAAGCCTGGCGGCCGTCGCCGGCTGGCACAGGCGCTGTACGGCAGCGCACGATGAACCTTCACGCTCCGCCGCAACTCGGTGCTTTGCTGCACCATCAGCTCGAAACCCAGGTCGACGAGCCCGCGGCGGGTCGTCTGCGCCTTGAATCAAGCGCACCAGCAGCTGCGCTGCCATGCGCCCGATCTCGGCGCGGGGCGTGCGCACCGTGGTCAGTGCCGGCAGAAGTTGGTCGCTGCCCGTAAGGTCGTTGAAGCCGGCAATGGCCACGCGCTGCGGTACCTGCACACCCGTGTCAGGATAGGGAATTCAAACGCACTTTTCTTTCCCAGAGGATAGGAAACTCAAACGCACTTTTTCTCCCAAATGCCCCCCGGAAAGGCGCTTGTACAGCCACTGATGCGGTCCTTGGGTTCGGCAGCGGCCTGCTGATGACGGACCGCAGCCGAAACGAACTTCATCCGTGTCGACAGTCGCCGGGTTTTCCCGGGAAATCGGGCGCTAATCCTCGGCTGTGAGCAGCGCTGGCGCAGCCGCTGCCTGCGGCCCTGGTCACCGGGCCGCCTAAAACGTG
>JBBSCV010000122.1:0-10456 GCA_038249925.1 Burkholderiales bacterium | reverse complement strand
TGCCGGTACAACGCCTGAATGTGGGCGTGGCCCGCGAAGGCGCTGACCAGCATCATCAGCGTGCTCTTGGGCAGGTGGAAGTTGGTGAGCATCAGGTCGACGACGCGGAACTCGAAGCCTGGGGTGATGAAGATGTCGGTGTCGCCGGTGAACGGCGCGAGCGCACCCGTCGCGGCCGAAGCGCGCGCCGCTGATTCCAAGGCCCGCAGCGTCGTCGTGCCCACCGCCACGACGCGGCCGCCGGCGGCTTTTGTGGCGGCGATGGCGGCCACGGTGGCGGCGCTGACTTCGAACCACTCGCTGTGCATGCGGTGTTCGGTGATGTTGTCCACGCGCACCGGCTGAAAGGTGCCGGCGCCCACGTGCAGCGTGACGGCGGCACGCTGCACGCCACGCGCGGCCAGGGCGTCCAGCACGGCGGTGTCGAAGTGCAGCGCAGCCGTCGGCGCGGCCACGGCGCCAGGCTTGGCGGCGAACACGGTCTGATAGCGCGCTTCGTCTTCGGCGCTGTCTTCGTGCGTGATGTAGGGCGGCAGCGGCACATGGCCGTGGCGTTCAAGCAGCGCCAGCGGGTCGCCCGGGAAGCGCAGATGGAAGAGCGAATCTTCCGGCCCGGCGCGGCCCAGCACTTCGGCGTCGAAGGCGTCGGCAAAGCGCACCAGGCCGCCCGGCTTCGGGCTCTTGCTGGCGCGCAGGTGGGCCAGGACCTCGAACACGCCTCGCTCGCTGCCCGGCAGCACGCGTTCGACCAGCGCCTCCACCGCGCCGCCGGTGGGCTTTTCGCCCAGCAGCCGGGCCTTGATGACTTTCGTGTCGTTGAAGACCAGCAGGTCACCGGCACGCAGCAGGCCGGGCAGGTCGCGGAAGGCGCAGTCAACCGGTGGTGCGCCGTGGGCGCGGCCGTCGAGCAGCCGCGAGCCGCTGCGCTCGGCCGCCGGATGTTGCGCGATCAGCTCGGGCGGGAGGCTGAAGTCGAAGTCGGCCAGCGTCCAGTCGCGGCGGCCGTCTTCAGGCGCGGGCGTGGCTCGTGTGCTGGGCGCGGCGAGTGGGGTGGGGGTGAGCGGGTTCATATGCAGGCTGTACCGACCTGAAGACGTGGCGAGGTCAAAATTGTTCCATGCCGTCACCCCCGGCGGCCAACGCGCCGCGCAAAGCCCTGTCTGGCCCCGTGCGTGCCATGCACAAGATGGGCCTGGTGCGCGACATCGACCTCGCGCTGCATCTGCCGATGCGCTACGAAGACGAAACCCGCCTCGTGCCCATCGGCCAGCTGCGCGACTTCAACACCGCGCAGGTGCAGGGCACGGTGACCGAGTGCCGCATCGAAGACCGCAGCCGTCGCCAGCTGCTGGTGAAGCTGTCCGACGGCAGCGGCGAACTGGTGCTGCGCCTGCTGCACTTCTACCCGTCTCACCAGAAGACGCTGGCGGTGGGGCAGACCGTAAGGGCGCGCGGCGAGGTGCGCGCCGGCTTCTTCGGCCGTGAGATGGTGCACCCCGAGTTCCGCGCCGTCACGGCCGACACGCCGCTGCCCGTTGCGCTGACGCCGGTCTACCCCAGCAGCGCACAGCTGCCGCAGGCCTACCTGCGCAAGGCCGTGGTGTCGGCCCTGGGCCGCGCGCCGCTGCACGAACTGCTGCCGCCCGAGCTGATGCCCGCCGGCCTGCCGACACTGCGCGAGGCGCTGCTGGCGCTGCACCACCCGGCACCCGACGTGGCGCCCGAAACGCTGGAAGACCACAGCCACCCGGCCTGGCAACGGCTGAAGTTCGACGAGCTGCTGGCGCAGCAATTGAGCCAGGCCCATTCACACGCCGCCCGCGCCACGCTGGCGGCACCGCAGCTGCGCGCAGCGCCCGACGGCCTGGCCGCTCAGCTGCTGGCTGCGCTGCCCTTCGCACTGACCGCTGCACAGCAACGTGTGGTGGCCGAGATCAGTGCCGACATCGCGCGCGCGCAACCCATGCACCGCCTTCTGCAGGGCGACGTGGGCAGCGGCAAGACCGTGGTGGCCGCGCTGGCCGCCGCGGTGGCCATGGGCAACGGCTGGCAGTGCGCGCTGATGGCGCCGACCGAGATCCTGGCCGAGCAGCACTTCCGCAAGCTCGTGGGCTGGCTGGAACCGCTGGGCATCCGCACCGCGTGGCTCACCGGCAGCCGCAAGGGCAAGGCGCGCCAGGCGATGGTGGCGCAGGTGGCCAGCGGCGAGGCCATGCTGGTGGTGGGCACACATGCCGTCATTCAGGACGGCGTGGTCTTCGCCCGCCTGGGGCTGGCCATCGTCGACGAGCAGCACCGCTTCGGCGTGGCGCAGCGGCTGGCGCTGCGGCGAAAGTTGGATGAACAGGCTCTCGAAGAGCGGAAGCTCGAACCGCACCTGCTCATGATGAGCGCCACGCCCATTCCGCGCACGCTGGCGATGAGCTACTACGCCGACCTCGACGTCAGCACCATCGACGAACTGCCGCCCGGGCGCACGCCCATCGTCACGAAAGTGTTTGCCGACGGCAAGCGTGAAGCCGTGATCGCACGCATCCACGACGAAGTGCGCCAGGGGCGACAGGTCTACTGGGTGTGCCCGCTGGTAGAACAAAGCGAGCACCTCGACCTGCAGAACGCCACCGCCACGCACGCCGAACTGAGCGCTGCGCTGCCGGGCGTGATGGTGGGCCTGCTGCACGGCCGCATGAAGGCCGCCGAGAAGGCCGCGGTGATGGCGCTCTTCACTGCCGGCGAGATGAAGCTGCTGGTGGCCACCACCGTCATCGAGGTGGGGGTGGATGTGCCCAACGCCAGCCTGATGGTCATCGAACACGCCGAGCGCTTCGGCCTGGCGCAGCTGCACCAGCTGCGCGGCCGCGTCGGCCGCGGCGCGGTGGCCAGCGTCTGCGTGCTGATGTACAGCGGGCCACTTTCGCCCACCGGCAAGGCGCGGCTGAAGGCGATGGCGGAAACCAACGACGGCTTCGAGATCGCCCGCCGCGACCTCGAGATTCGCGGCCCCGGTGAATTCATGGGCGCGCGCCAGAGCGGCGACGCGCTGCTGCGCTTTGCCGACCTGACCGAAGACAGCGCCTTGCTGCAGCACGCCCGAGAATTGGCGCCGCGCGTACTGCGTGAAAACCCGGGGGCCGCTGCCGCCCAGGTGCAGCGCTGGCTGGCCAGCAAGGCCGAATACCTGAATGCCTAACCCCCCAAGCGCGGGGTGCCCACCAGGGAAGCCGCCCCCTAGCGTCAGCGACTCTGTACAGGGGCGAGGGGGACGCGCAAATTGCGCGCCACGCAGACCTTCTGGCTGACCTTTCACGATGGAGTCCGAACGATGAACAACTTGAATCCGACCCGCCTGTTGAGCGCGGCCCTGGCGGCGGCGGCCCTGAGCGCGCTGCCGGCCCATGCCGATGTGATCGGCTTCGAAGGCGCTGCCTCGGTGGGCTTGTATCTGCCCGGCGAAAGCTTCAGCGAAGGCGCTTTCGTGCTGACCGCGTTGAACGACTTCGGCATCGTCGACACCGCTGGCGCGCTCGGCACCCAGGCGCCCACGGGCAACGCCACGCAGTTCTACTTCGCTTCGAACGACGGCCGTCTGCGCCTGACCACCGCCAGCGGCATCGGCTTCGACCTCGGCGGTTTTTCGGCCGCCTTCGTGGCGCTGGACCCGCCCTCTGCGCAGACCACGGTGCTCGTGGCCCGCGGCACCCTGCAAGACGACAGCACGGTCAGCGCCAGCTTCGCTTTCGGCAGCAGCGCCACCTCGAACTTCCCCTTCGTCAGCTACAGCGGTGCCAGCCTCTCGGCGTTCAGCAACCTGAGGCAGGTCGATTTCTTCGCGTGCAGCTGGGTGGGCGGCGCGGCCTGCACCGTACCCACCGCGAACAACGGCCAGTTCGCCATCGACAACATCAGCGTCAGCGTGGTGCCAGAACCCGGCGCAGCCCTGCTGCTGGCCCTGGGCCTGGCCGGCCTGGCACTGCGCGCACGCCGCACGCCGCGCTGAACTCTGGCCGCCGAGCCGCCGCACACCCACAAATTTCAGGAGCACACCCCCGATGAACACCCAGATCAAGTGCGTGGCGCTGGCCGCCATGCTGGCCGTAGCCCACGTCGGCAGCCTGCAGGCGCAGACGCGCGACTCGCGAGCGCCCGTCGCCCCCCAGGCCCAGCGCACCTACATCGTTCAGCTGGCCGCTGCACCGCTGGCCACCTACAGCGGCACCGTGCGCGGCCTGGCCGCCACGCGCAGCAGCACCGGCGCGCGCCTGAACCTCAACAGCAGCGCCGCCCGTGCCTACGCCGGCTACCTGGACAGCCAGCGCAGCGCCGTGCTGTCCCGCGTGGGCGCGGTGAACGTGCTGCACACCTACGACACCACCTTCAGCGGCTTCGCGGCGCAGATGACCGACGCCCAGGCGGCGCTGCTGATGAAGGACCGTGCCGTGCTGTCCGTCGTGCCGTCGGAACGTCGCGAGCTCGACACCACGCGCACGAGCGAATTCCTCGGCCTCACCGCCCCGGGCGGGTTGTATTCGCAGCTCGACGCGCAGTCTCGCAACGTCAAGGGCGAAGGCATCGTCATCGGTGTCATCGACAGCGGCATCTGGCCCGAAAGCCCGGCCTTCGGCGACAAGGTCGACGCCGCCGGCAAGCCCGTGTCCTACCACCAGGCCGGCACGCTGGTCTATGGCGCACCCCCGGCCGGCTGGGCCGGCACCTGCGTCGCGGGCGAAGGCTTCACGCCTGCGATGTGCGGCAACAAGCTGATCGGCGCACGCTTCTACAACCAGGACTTCACTGCTTCGGGCGCGGTGCGCACGCCGCTGGAATACCTGTCGCCGCGCGACGGTGCCACCAGCGGCCACGGCTCGCACACCGCGTCCACCTCGGGCGGCAACGAGCGGGTCGACATCGTCAACGCCTCGGGCGTCATCACTGCGGTGATGGGCGGCATCGCGCCGCGTGCCCGCATCGCCGCCTACAAGGTGTGCTGGACGGCCACCGTCAGCACCCAGACCGGCTGCTACACCGCAGACATGCTGCGTGCCATCGACGACGCCGTGACCGATGGCGTGGACGTCATCAACTTCTCGATCAGCGGCACGCAGCTGAACTTCAACGACCCGGTCGAGATTGCCTTCCTGAACGCCACCGTCGCCGGCGTCTTCGTCTCGGCCTCGGCCGGCAACTCCGGCCCGGGCAACCAGGTCGCGCACATGAGCCCGTGGCTGATGACCGTGGGCGCCTCCACGCACGACCGCAACCCGGGCGGCGGCGACCTGACGCTGGGCAACGCCGCCGTCTACTCGGGCTTTTCGCTGAACTACCTGGCCGCCACCTCGGGCAACCTCGTGCTGTCAGAGAACGTGGCCGCTGCCGGGCAGGCCGCCAACGCCGCCACCTGCCTGGCCAACAGCCTGGACACCGCACTGGCGGCAGGCCGCATCGTCGTGTGCGACCGCGGCACCAACACCGCCGCCGTGCGCCTGGCAGCCAGCGCCGAGGTGAGGCGCGCCGGCGGCATCGGCATGGTGCTGCTGAACCCGACCAACACCGCGCTGGTGGCCGACGCCCACACCGTGCCCACGGTGCAGCTGCAAAACACCGAGCGTGACGCCGTGCGCAACTATGTGGCTGGCGGCAGTGCCACCGGCACCATCGGCCTGGCCTACAACCGCCCAGGCGTCGTGGCGCCCATCATGGCCGGCTTTTCGTCGCGCGGGCCGAACAAGGCCGACGCCAACGTGCTCAAGCCCGACATCACCGCGCCGGGCGTGGCCATCATCGCCGCCAACCGGCCTTCGCTGTCGGCAGCGCAACGCGACGCCGTGGTCGCGGGCACCCTCATCCCGCCGGCCTCCACCGGTTCGCTGCAGGGCACCTCGATGTCCAGCCCGCACGTGGCTGGCGCCGCCGCGCTGCTGCGCCAGCTGCACCCGAGCTGGTCGCCTGCGGCCATCAAATCGGCGCTGACCACCAGCAACACCGACGTCAAGCTGTCCAACAACACGAACGACCCCAACCGCTGGGGTTATGGCGCTGGCCACCTGGCCCCCAACCCGGCGGCCGTACCCAGCCTGGTGTACGACGCCGGCGCGGCGGACTACGGCCGCTTCCTGTGCGGCGTGGGCCTGGCACCGCCTGCGGGCATCGGCAGCTGCCAGACCCTGGGCTTGGTGAAGCCCTGGAACCTGAACCTGTCGTCGCTGACAGCCGCCGGCGTGGTGGTGTCGCGCACGATCACGCGCACGGTCACCAACGTCGGGGCCTCGACGGCCACTTTCGTTTCGCAAAGCAATCTGCCGGGCTGGAACGTGTTGGTCACCCCGGCCAGCCTCAGCCTGGCGCCGGGCGCCAGCGGCGACTTCACCACGAAGATCACGCGCACCTCGGCACCGCTGGCGGCCTGGACGTTCGGCAGCCTGGGCTGGAGCGACGGTGTGCGCACCATCAGCAGCCCGCTCAGCGCGCAGGCGGTGGCCTTCGGATCGCCGGCGCAGGTGTCGGACAAGCGACCTGCGGGCAAGGGTTCGCGCGTGTTCGCAGTGGAAACCAGCTACACCGGCACGATGAGCCTCGCGACCACCGGGCTCGTGCCGGCCGTCACCTTCAGCGACACCCTGGCCTCGCCCAACACGCGCTGCTACCCCGTGGTGGTGCCTGCGGGCACCGAGTTCGCGCGCTTCCAGACCTTCAACAGCGACACCCAGGGTGGCGCGCTGACCGACCTGGACATCGAAGTCTTTCGCTCGGCCAACTGCACCGGCACCAACGTCGGCACCAGCGCGGTGGGCGGGTCCGACGAGGTGGTGACGCTCGAGGCTCCGATCGCCGCCACCTACTCGGTGCGTGTCACTGCCTACGCCACGGCGGTGGGCGGCGCGCAGTTCACGCTGTCGGCCTGGGCGGTGGCGCCTGGCGGCGCCACGACGCTGGCGGCCAGGGGGCCGTCGACGGTCTACGAAGGCGGCTCGGCCTCGGTGGCCCTGAGCTGGGCGGTGCCTGCCGGGCAGCGCTACATGGGCCTGGTGAAGTTCAGCGACGGCACCGCCACGCTGCTGGGCAGCAGCAAGGTGCTGGTGGACAACCGCTGAGCGCCCGCATACACCGGCGCTGACCGACCAGGGGGCTGCTTCGGCAGCCCCTTTTTCATTGGGCACGCGCGCATTGGTGACAATCCACGGCATGACCCTCACCGAGCTCAGGTACATCGTCGCCGTGGCGCGCGAAAGGCACTTCGGCCGCGCCGCCGAAGCGTGTTTCGTCAGCCAGCCCACGCTCAGCGTGGCCATCAAGAAGCTGGAAGAAGAACTCGACGTCAAGATCTTCGAGCGCGGCTCGGCCGAGGTCAGCGTCACGCCGCTGGGAGATCAGATCGTGCGCCAGGCGCAGCAGGTCATCGAACAGGCGCAGGCCATCCGCGAGATTGCCAAGCTCGGCAAAGACCCGGTCAGCGGCCCGCTGCGCCTGGGGGTGATCTACACCATCGGACCCTACCTGCTGCCCGACCTCGTGAAGCAGGCCATCGAACGCGTGCCGCAGATGCCGCTGATGCTGCAGGAGAACTTCACCGCCAAGTTGCTGGACATGCTGCGCATGGGCGAGCTCGACTGCGCCATCATGGCCGAGCCCTTTCCGGACAACGGCCTGGCCGTGGCACCGCTGTACGACGAGCCCTTCCAGGCCGCGGTGCCCGTCGGCCACCCTTTTGCCCAGCGCCAGCAGATCACCGCCGAAGAGCTGAAGAACGAGACCATGCTGCTGCTGGGCACGGGCCACTGCTTTCGCGACCACGTGCTCGAGGTCTGCCCCGAGTACACGCGTTTTGCCAGCTCGAACCCGAACGATCGCGAAGGCATACGCAAGAGCTTCGAGGGCAGCAGCCTGGAGACCATCAAGTACATGGTGGCTTCAGGCATGGGCGTGACGGTGGTGCCGCAGCTCAGCGTGCCGGCCAAGGGCCAGGGCATGCAGACGCACATCCGCTATGTGCCTTTTGCAGCGCCGGTGCCCACGCGGCGTGTCGTGCTGGCCTGGCGCCGCACCTTCCCGCGCTACGAGGCCATTGCAGCACTGCGCAACGCCATCTACGCCTGCGCCCTGCCGGGCGTGACGCGGCTGACCGGCTGACGGCTCAACGGCAGCCTGGCAAGGGCTCTCGGTAACGCAGCGCCTCTTTGGGTATCTACTCGGCTATGGCTGACATAGCCGAGGCACCTATCTCGCCCTTCAAGGCCATTGCATTGCCCTTCGGTCTGGAGCTTCTTAAAGTGACCCGATCGAACCACCTCCCGGAGACACCATGACCGAGCCCGACCAGAGCGCGACTTTGCCCACCGACAACAACGCCAGCGCCTGCCCCTTCTCCGGCGGTGCCCGCAAGCCCGCGCTGACGGGCGGCACCCGCAACAGCGACTGGTGGCCCGAGCAGCTGAACCTGAAGATGCTGCACCAGCACGACAGCAAGGCGAGCCCGCTGGCAGAAGGCTTCAACTATGCCGAGGCTTTCAAGACCCTGGACTTGGATGCCGTGGTGGCCGACCTCAAGTCCCTGATGACCGATTCGCAGGACTGGTGGCCGGCCGACTGGGGCCACTACGGCGGCCTCTTCGTGCGCATGACCTGGCACGCGGCTGGCACCTATCGCATCCATGACGGCCGCGGCGGCGCGGGCAGCGGCTCGCAGCGCTTTGCCCCGCTGAACAGCTGGCCCGACAACGGCAACCTCGACAAGGCACGCCGGCTGCTGTGGCCCATCAAGCAAAAGTACGGTCAGAAGCTCTCGTGGGCCGACCTCTCGGTGCTGGCCGGCACCGTCGCCATGGAGACCATGGGCTTCAAGACCTTCGGCTTCGGCGGCGGGCGCCCCGACATCTGGGAACCGGAAGAAGAGATCAACTGGGGCTACGAGAAACAGTGGCTGGCCACCAGCGACAAGCCCGACAGCCGCTACAGCGGCGAACGCAACCTCGCCAACCCGCTGGCCGCGGTGCAGATGGGCCTGATCTACGTCAACCCCGAAGGCCCGGACGGCAACCCCGACCCCGTGGCCTCGGGCCGCGACGTGCGCGAGACCTTCGCCCGCATGGCGATGAACGACGAAGAGACCGTGGCGCTGGTGGCCGGCGGCCACACCTTCGGCAAGGCCCACGGCGCCGGCGACACCGCGCTGGTGGGTGCCGAGCCCGAGGGCGCAGCCATCGAAGAACAGGGCCTGGGCTGGATCAACAGGTTCGGCAGCGGCAACGGTGCGCACACCACCACCAGCGGCATCGAAGGCGCCTGGAAGCCCAACCCGACCACCTGGGACATGGGCTACTTCGACATGCTCTTCGGCTACGAATGGGAACTCACCAAGAGCCCGGCCGGCGCCCATCAATGGGCGCCGAAGCACTGCAAGCCCGAGCACCTGATTCCCGATGCGCACGACCCGAACAAGAAGAGCCCGCCGATGATGACCACGGCCGACCTCTCGCTGCGCCTGGACCCGGCCTACGAGAAGATTTCGCGCCGCTTTCATGCCCACCCGGCCGAGTTTGCCGATGCCTTCGCACGCGCCTGGTTCAAGCTGACGCACCGCGACATGGGCCCGCGCGCACGCTACCTGGGCAAGCTGGTGCCGGCGGAAGTGCTGATCTGGCAGGACCCGGTGCCCGCCGTCGACCACGCGCTGGTGAACGAGCAGGACGTGGCGGCGCTGAAGGAAGAGCTGCTGGCCTCGGGGCTGTCGGTGGCACAACTGGTCACCACCGCATGGGCCTCGGCCGCCACTTTCCGCGGCAGCGACAAGCGTGGCGGTGCGAACGGGGCGCGCATCCGCCTGGCGCCGCAAAACGGCTGGGCGGTGAACCAGCCGGCCGGGCTGGCCCAGGTGCTGTCGCAGCTGGAAAACGTGCAGGCCAGGTTCAACGGTGCGCAGATCGGCGGCAAGAAGATATCGCTGGCCGACCTCATCGTGCTGGGCGGCAATGCCGCAGTGGAAGCCGCCGCCAAGGCCGCTGGAGTTCGGGTCACGGTGCCTTTCACGCCGGGCCGCACCGACGCGACGCAGGACCAGACCGATGTCGAGTCCTTCGCCGCGCTGGAGCCGGTGGCCGACGGTTTTCGCAACCACGTGCAACAGGGCCACGAAGGCGCTGCCGCCGAGCTGCTGGTGGACCGCGCCAATCTGCTGACGCTGACCGCCCCCGAGATGACCGTGCTGGTGGGTGGCCTGCGCGTGCTGGGTGCCAACGTGGGCGGCGCGCAGCACGGCGTCTTCACGCAGCGCCCAGGCACGCTGACGAACGACTTCTTCGTGAATCTGCTGGACATGAACACGAAGTGGGCCAAGGCTGGCGCCGACGCCCAAGTGCTGGAAGGCCGCGACCGCGCCACCGGCGCGTTGAAAGCCACCGGCACCGTGGTCGACCTTGTCTTCGGTTCAAACTCGCAGCTGCGCGCGCTGTCCGAGGTCTACGCC
>JBBSCV010000121.1:0-10461 GCA_038249925.1 Burkholderiales bacterium | reverse complement strand
TCTCGACTTCCTTGCGCAGCACAGCGCGCTGCGGCGGCGCGGCGTCTTCCATCATCGCCGTGGCCATCTTCAGGCGCGCCAGCGGTGAACGCAGTTCGTGGCTGGCGTTGGCCAGCAGGGTCTGGTGCGAACGCAGCAAGGCTTCGATGCGCCCCGCTGCGCGGTTGAAGCTGGCGCCCACGGCGGCCACCTCGTCGCGGCCGTCTTCGGCCACGCGCTGATGCAGGGCACCGGCGCCGAAGGCCTCGACGCCCTGCTTCAGCGCTTCCAGCCGCCGCGTGAGCCGGCGCACCACGGGCCAGGCGCCGGCGGCCACGGCCAGAAACAGCACCATCAGAAACACGATCAGGCCCCAGCCGCTGGTCAGCCCGCGCGGCACCCCGGGCCACGCCTGCTGCACACGGGTTTCGGCGTTGAAGCGACCCACCGCCGCGGCACGCATCCCGCCCAGGCCGCCCATTCCGCCCAGACGGGGCACCCACAGCGTGCGGCCGTCGTCCAGCAGCAGGGCTTGTGCGCGCGGGCCCAGCGGGCCGGGGCCATCGGCTTCGCGCCGCAGAAAGCTTTCGGAAGCCGCGATGCGGCGGCCATCGGTGTCGTCCAGCGCCATCGGCAGGCGCAGGCGCTGCGACCATTCGGCCAGCGCGGCGGCCTGCTCGGCGCGCGGCGCGGCGGCCGGTGGCAGCGCGCGCTGCAGAAGTTCGCCCCAGGCCTCGGCGCGTTCACGCACGGCGCCTTGCATGAAGATGCGCTGCTCTTCGCGTTCAGTGGCCAGGTGGCGCTGCACCACCCAGCCCGAGACGCCGGCAAAGAGGGCCAGCGCGGCCAGCACGGTGAGGTAGATGCGAACGTACAGCGAAGCCATGCCAGGGCGAACGTGTCAGAGGCTGAGAGTTTTTCGAGCGTGACCGAGCAGCGCGTCAAAAGGCGGCCGATCTAGGCACAAAGCACAGCCATGGCTCGGGCTATGGCGCGCATTTGCAACGACGAGCGGGCGTCTTTTGGCGTGATGAGTGGGCATGATCGGAAAGACTCTCAGCCTCTCAGGCCAGCACGGGGTTCAAGATTCGGCGTCCTGCTTCTTCGCAAAGACATAGCCCGCACCGCGCACCGTCAGCACACGGCGCGGGCTCTTGGGGTCGTCTTCGATGACGGCGCGAATGCGCGAGATGTGCACGTCGATGCTGCGGTCGAAAGCCTCCAGCGGGTGGCCCTTCAGGGCGTCCATGATCTGGTCGCGGCTCAGCACGCGCCCGGGGCTGCGCGCCAGCACCGTCAGCAGTTCGAACTGGTGGCCGGTCAGGTCGCAGGGCTGGCCGGCCAGGCGTGCCTGGCGCGCGCCCAGGTCCACTTCCAGGCGGCCGAAAGTCAACACTTCGTCGTTGCCGGCATCAGGCGCGGCACGGCGCAAGAGCGCTTTCACGCGAGCGAGCAATTCACGCGGCTCGAAGGGCTTGGGCAGATAGTCGTCGGCGCCCAGTTCCAGGCCGACGATGCGGTCCATGGGCTCGCCGCGTGCTGTCAGCATCAGCAAGGGCAGGCGGCGGGTGCGCGCATCGCTGCGCAGTTCACGCGTGAAGTCGAGCCCGTCGCCATCAGGCAGCATCAGGTCGAGCAGCAGCGCGTCGGGGCTGCCGTGCCTCAGGCGTTCGCGCCCGGCCGCCAGCGAATCGGCCGTCTCGACCTCGTAGCCGTTCTGGCGCAGGTAGCCGCCCACCATGTCGGTGAGGCGCGTGTCGTCGTCGATCAGCAGCAGTCGGCTCATCAGGCTGGAAGTGCAGGCCGGGGCGGTGGGCGCAGCATAGCCGGCCGCCCCTGCGAGCGGCTTCAACGTGCGGGCGCAGTATCCGCAGACAGGCGTTCAGCGCGCTGACGCTCCATCATCGAACGGCGCTGCGTCATGCGCTCGGCCAGCGTCTTGCGCTGCTCGGGCGTCAGCACACGGCTGATGTCCAGCATCGTCTGCAGCTGGCGCTTGCTGGCCTCGTCATGCTGGGCCAGCATCTGCTGGCGCAGGGCCTCGGCGGCGCGTGCGTCCACGGTGGGCTGGGCAAACAGCGCGGCGCTGTCAGCGCGCAGTTGGCGGCCTGCGTCGTACCTTGCCTTCATGTCGGCCCGCGCGGCGTCGGTGATCTGCTTGATCTGCGCACGCTGCTCGGCACTGGCGTTCACGGCATCGAGCATGCGGCCCATCATGCGCGGGTTGCCCGAGCCCATGCCGTGGTCCATGCCGTGGCCCATTCCTTGGCCCATTCCCGGGCCCATTTCTGCGGCGCCGCGCTGGCCGTGGCGGTAGTCGGCGCCACCGCGCATGTCGTTCGGCTGCGCGTTGGCCGTCTGGGCCGCGCTGGCGCCGACGGCCAGCAATACGGCCAGGGACATCATGCGCAACGGAGTGGCGAGGTTGATGGTGGGCAGCAGCTTCGAGGTCTTCATGTCTTCGTCCTGGTGGTTGTCGATGAAGTGAATGCTGAAACCTGCAGGTGCACGCCGTGTGCGCGCACGGTAAAGATGTGTGCACTGCCGGCTTCGAGCCGGTGTCAACCCGGCGTCTCGACGCGCACCAGTCGACGCTGCAGCGAGAAGCTGGCGTTGGCGCTGCGCAGGTCCAGGCGCAGCAGCAGGCCGCTGGCGCGGTCGACGACGATGGCGCCGTCCACCCGCGTCGTGGCGTCGCCGCGCTGCGCGTCGCCGAAGAGTTCCACGACGATGGCGTCGAAACGCCGCCCGGCCACCGTTTGCGGGCCCACCGCCACCACCTGGCCACGCATGCGGGCGCGGGTGAGCGGGTCGCCCACGAGCAACATGTCGCCCGCCGTCACGGCGCCCAGCAGCAACTCACCCCGCAGCAGGCGCGGCCAGCTCAAGGCGCCTTCAGGCGCCTGCGTGATGTTGCCGTTGCGGTCTTGCAGCCACACGCCCGCGGGCGGCGCCTGATTTGCGCCCTTGCCTTCCCCGCGACTGAACTCGACCTCGCCGCGGCGCAGCACCCCGACACGAAGCGCCCATTCGGTGACGGGGCCCTTGGCCTGCGTGCGGTCTTCATAGACCATGCGCTCGCCCACCGCCAGCGGCAGCGCAGCGGCACGCGCGGCCGGCAGCTCGTCGCCGGGCGGCGGGCAGGCCTTGTCGCGCGCGGCGGTCTGCAGGGCCTCGAAGCGGCCCTTCAGGCGCGCGAGGTCGGCATGCTCCAGACCGTCGGGGCGCATTGCCAGCATGGCAGGCCAGAACACCGTGACGCCCACGCCCAGAGCCAGAATGTTGTTGCCCACGCGTTCATCCACAGCCCAGGCCACGTCGGCCGCACGATGCTGCACAACATCGCGCTCTTCGTCGATGCGCGCGCAGTCCCAGGTGGCGAACTCGGCAGCGCTGGCGGGCAGCGGCTTCACGTCGACGGCCCGCGTGGCGCAGCCTGCTGCCAGCAGCGCCGGCGGCAGCATCAGCAGCGCGGCCCGGCACCGGGCACGCAACAAGCACATCGAGCTTCGCATCACGGCCGTGATTGTGCGGCTTGTTCGGTGACTGGCACGAATGCAAACGCCCGCAATGCGGGCGTGCTGGCGGGCTTCAGCCGGTGGCGGAGAGAGAGGGATTCGAACCCTCGGTACTGGAAGACCAGTACGCCGGATTTCGAATCCGGTGCATTCGACCACTCTGCCATCTCTCCGCAGTACTTCATAGGTGTGGTCTCGCGCTTGGCGAAGCCGCGAATTCTAGCCCAGGCCACCGTGGGCAGATGGCGTGCGCAGACGGCACTTGAGCGTCATCTGAGCGGCAACTGAGCGTCAGGCGCCGCGCATCACTTCCATCCCGCCCAGGTAGGGCCGCAAGGCAGCGGGTATGCGCACCGAACCGTCGGCCTGCTGGTGGTTTTCCAGCACCGCCACCAGCGCGCGACCCACGGCCAGGCCACTGCCATTCAGCGTATGCACGAACTCGGTCTTGCCCTGCGCATTTCGCCAGCGCGCCTGCATGCGGCGAGCCTGGAAATCGCCGCAGTTGCTGCAGCTGCTGATCTCGCGGTAGGTGTTCTGCGCCGGCAGCCACACCTCCAGGTCGTAGGTGCGCACGCTGCCGAAACCCATGTCGCCGGCGCACAGCAGCACCACGCGGTAGGGCAGCTCCAACTGCTGCAGCACGGCCTCGGCGTGGCCCACCATCTGCTTTAGCGCAGCGTCGCTGTCTTCGGGCTTGGTGATCTGCACCATCTCCACCTTGTCGAACTGGTGCTGGCGGATCATGCCGCGGGTGTCGCGCCCGGCGCTGCCCGCTTCGCTGCGAAAACACGGGCTGTGCGCCGTCAGCTTGATGGGCAGCGTGGCGGCGTCCAGGATGCGTTCACGCACTGAATTGGTCAGGCTGATCTCGCTGGTGCTGATGAGGTACTGCTCGGCCTGGGCTTCGTCGCCGCCACGGCTGACCCAGAACATGTCTTCCTTGAATTTGGGCAGCTGCCCCGTGCCTTCCAGCACCTCGCGGTTGACGATGTAGGGCGTGTAGCACTCGGTATAGCCGTGCGCTTCGGTCTGCACATCCAGCATGAACTGCGCCAGCGCCCGGTGGAGCCGCGCGATGGGCCCGCGCAGAAAGGTGAAGCGTGAACCGCTGAGCAGCGCGCCGGTTTCGAAGTCCATGCCCAGGGCAGCGCCGATGTCGACGTGGTCTCTGGGGGTGAAGGCGTACGTGCCGGGTGTGCCCCAGCGGCGCTGCTCGACATTGCCGGTTTCGTCGGGGCCGTCTGGCACGTCGGGCTGCGGCAGGTTGGGCAGGCTCATCAGCATGCCGTGCAGTTCGATCTGCAGTTGCTCCAGCCGTTCGGCGCCAGCCTTCAAGCCGTCGGCAATGCCGTTCACCTCGGCCATCAGCGCGCTGGTGCTGTCTTCTCCACCCAGACCTTTGCCTTTGAGCACGCCGATCTGCTTGCTGGCGGCGTTGCGTCGCGATTGCAGCTGTTCGGTCTCGCCTTGAAGCGCCTTGCGTTCGGCTTCGAGCGCGCTGTAGCGCGGCACGTCCAGGTAGGGCTGGGGGTTCTTGCGGCGCTGCAATTGCGCCACCACCGCGGGCAGGTCGCGGCGAAGCAGGCTGATGTCGAGCATGGTGAGGGTCTTTCGTCTGTGTTCAGGTCAGCAAGCGAAGACAAAAAAAGGCGCCTGGGAAGCAGGCGCCGCGGTCTTCCAGGGATGCGCGCAGGAAAACGCAAAGCCGCGGCTTCAGGATCGGGAACTGCTCACCTCGGCCATGCCGCGGTTGCCCAGGCCACGCGGCAGCGGAAAGTGCACGTCTTCCACCACGCCGTCCATGTTGCGGATGCTGGTGGCGCCGAACTCGCGCAGCCGGTCGATGACGGCCTGCACCAGCACATCCGGCGCACTGGCGCCGGCCGTCAGCCCTACGCGCTGGCGTCCGACGAACCAGGCTTCCTGCAGGTCTTGCGCACCTTCGACCATGTGCGCCTCGGTGCCCAGCCGCTCGGCCAGTTCACGCAGGCGGTTGCTGTTGCTGCTGGTGGGACTGCCCACGACGATGACCACGTCCACCTTGGGTGCCAGCACCTTGACGGCGTCTTGCCGGTTCTGCGTGGCATAGCAGATGTCCTGCTTCTTCGGTTCGCGCACATGCGGGAACAGGCGCTTGACCTCCTTCAGGATCTGCGCGGCATCGTCAACGCTCAGCGTGGTCTGCGTCACCACGGCCAGCCTGGCGCCGCGCGGCTGCACCTTCAGCACGTCGGGCACGTCTTCCACGAGGTAGATGCCTTCGCTCAACTGCCCCATGGTGCCTTCCACCTCGGGGTGGCCCTTGTGGCCGATCATGATGAATTCATAGCCTTCCTTGGCGAGCTTGGCCACCTCCACGTGCACCTTGGTCACCAGCGGGCAGGTGGCATCGAAGACCTGGAAGCCGCGCTGCGCGGCCTCCACGCGCACCGCCTTGCTCACGCCATGGGCGCTGAACACCAGCGTGGCGCCGGGCGGCACGTCGGCCAGGTCTTCGATGAAGATGGCACCCTTGGCTTTCAGATCGTTCACGACATAGGTGTTGTGCACGATCTCGTGGCGCACGTAGATCGGGCGGCCGAACTTCAGCAGCGCACGTTCGACGATCTCGATGGCACGGTCCACGCCCGCGCAGAAGCCGCGTGGTTCGGCCAGCAGCACTTCGCCGTTTTTTTCGATGATCACATCACCCCCAGCAGTTTCACCTCGAAGCGCACGGGTTGTCCGGCGAGCGGGTGGTTGAAATCGAAGAGCAGCCAGTCGCTGCCCAACTCGCGCACCACGCCGGCATAGCTGCCCTGGCCGTCTGGCGTGGGGAACTGCACCACGTCGCCGACGTGGTACTCGGTATCAGGGTCGCCCAGCTCGTGCAGCAGCGCCAGCTTCACGCGCTGCAGCATCTCTGGGTTGCGCGCGCCGAAGGCTGCACCGGCAGGCAGATCGAAGGCCGTCTGCGTGCCCTCGGCCAGGCCGATGAGCTGCTGCTCGATGGCCGGGGCCAGCTGCCCGGTGCCCAGCGACAGCGTGGCCGGCTTGTCGGTGAAGGTGTCGACCACGGCAGCGCCGTCGGGGCCCGACAGGCGGTAGTGCAACGTCAGGAAGGAGCCGGGCTGGACGAGGTTCACGGGTGCGGGCAGAGATCAGACAGAGACGCTGACAGGAATGCAGACAGGGGTGCAGACCTTTGGGGGCATGCCAGGGAGCGAAATGCAAGGGCAGACCCCTCGCATAGACTGACTCACGATTCTAAGAGCGGCCCCGCGAAGTCCATGAAACACCTGCCTGCCGACCAACGACCACGCGAAAAGCTGCTCGCGCACGGCGCCGCGTCGCTGGCCGATGGCGAGCTGCTGGCGCTGCTGCTGCGCACGGGCTACAAGGGCCGCGGCGTGGTGGCCATGGCCGACGACGTGCTCGCGCATTGCAAGGGCTACGCGGGCCTCTTGAACGCCACGCCCGAAGCGTTGAAAGGCGCCAAGGGACTGGGCCCGGCCAAACGCGCGGAGCTGCTGGCCGTGATGGAAATGGCGCGCCGCGCGCTGGCCCAGCAACTGGCTGCCGCGCCTGTGTTCGACAGCCCTGCGCGCGTGAAGGACTATCTGGCACTCAGCCTCGGCGGCCGCACGCAAGAGGTCTTCTCGGTGCTGTTTCTGGACGCCCAGCACCGCCTGCTGCGGCTGGAAGACCTGTTCTTCGGCACGCTGTCGCAAACCAGCGTCTACCCGCGCGAGGTCGTCAAGCGAGCGCTGCAACTGAATGCCGGCGCGGTGGTGCTGGCCCACAACCACCCCTCGGGCGTGGCCGAGCCTTCGCGTGCCGATGAATACCTGACGCAGACGCTGAAAGCCGCACTGCAGCTGGTGGACGTGCGGGTGCTCGACCACGTGGTGGTGGGCCAAGGCCACGTGGTGTCTTTCGCGGAGCGGGGTTTGTTGTGAAGCCGCGCGGCCTGGAAGCGCTGGCCGATGTGCGCAAGGCGCTGCGCGAACGTGAACGCATGGCCGCAGAGCGCGCAGCCCTTGCCGCAGCCGCACGCGCCGCAGCCGAACGGGCCAGGCGGCAGTTTGCCGACGCTGTAGGCCCCGTGACGGCGATGCCGCCGAGCGACCTGGCCGCTACCAGCGCGGCGCGCCCCACACCCGAGCCACGCCAACGCCTGCTGGATGAGCAAGCGGCGCTGAGAGAGGCGCTGTCGGACGAGGTGGACATCGAAACACTGCTGCTCACCGACGACGGCCTGAGCTTTCGGCGCAACGGCGTCGGTCAGGACGTGGTGACACGGCTGCGGCGCGGCCACTGGGCCATCCAGGCCGAGTTGGACCTGCACGGCTTGCGCCGCGACGAGGCGCGCGACATGCTGGCGGCCTTCGTACGCGGCGCGGCCCAGCGCGGCCACCGTTGCCTGCGCGTGGTGCACGGCAAGGGCCACGGCTCGCCCGGGCGCGAGCCGGTGCTGAAGGGCAAGGTGCAACGCTGGCTGGGCCAGCGCAACGAGGTCATCGCCTTCGCGCAGGCCAGCGGGCCGCAGGGCGGCGCCGGGGCGCTGATCGTGTTGCTGGCGGGCAGCGCAGGTTGATCAGCGCCGGTTGAACAGCACCGGCTGAATGAGCGCCGGCTGAATCAGCGCCGAAGCTGCCGCGCCAGCGGTGAAATGTCGATCAGGAACGCAACGGCCAGCGTGAAATCGCCCCGCCCAAGCCGACCGCGACGGCGACGACGGCGAACGCGTTGTCGAGAGGGTCCACCGGCGCGCTGCCGCCGATCGCCTGCATCGCGGCGGCGCAACCCAGCAACACGAGGGCCACACCGGCAAACACCAGGCATTGGCGCGACTCCGGCACGCGGTTGTTGCGTGCGTTCATCAAGAAGCCGAGCGAGCTGCCCAGCGAGACGCCGGCCACCAGCGCCACCAAGAGGTAGGCCATCAGAGTCATGCGGGTCTCCTTCGTCGCGAACAAGTGGGTTTCATTCTGATCGCGTCAATTGGATGTGACACTCAGGGTTTGTAAGAAGTCTCTGACGCAGGGGTCGTTCGTCTCCGCCCGGAGAGGCCGCAAGGCGGCGGCGCGGCGGCGCTGACCCAGGCGCGCTTTCAGCCCGCAGCGGGCAGTGCCAAGCCGCTGCGCAGGGCAAAAGCCCAATCGGGAAAACCAGCCTGCTGCGCCTTCGCTGCGGCCGTTTCATGGTCGTACGCCACGGCGCGCAAGTCGGCCTTCCAGCCGCTGGGTTCTAGCGTCAACAGCGCATAGCGTGCCTTCGGCGTGTGGTTCTCCACGGTGTGCGGGTGCGGCCAGTCGTGCTCGAAGGCTTGCAAACCCACGCTGCCGGGGTTGACCACCTGCAGAGGACCGGCGCGCTGTTCACGCGGCATGTGCGAGTGCCCGCACAGCAGCATCTGCGTGCCCGGCGGCGGTTCTGCGATGCGTTGCGCAATTTCGGCAATGGTGGCCGCGCGCCGGCCCGCAGGCCCCACGCTCTCCAGCATGTAGACGAGGTCGCTGCCTGGCGTGCCGTGCACGCACCACAGCCCGTCGGCGGGCACCATCTGTTCGGGCAGTGCGGCCATCCAGGCCCGCTGCGCGGGTTGCAGACGCTCCAGGGCGTAACGGTCGGTCGCACCCATGTGCGCAGGCGGATCGGTCAGCACCTGGCGTTCGTGGTTGCCGGCAATCGTCGGCCAGCCCTGCTGCATCAACCAGGCTGCCGTCTCTGCCGGCCACAGCGGTCCGCTGACGATGTCGCCCAGATTCATCCAGCCCGTCACCGCGCCGGCGTCGGCCACGACCGCCTGCAGAGCCGGCAGGTTGCCGTGAATGTCGGAGACGACGCCGAACTTCATGCCGAGCTTCGCGCCGTACTTCATAGGTGACTCCATGCCGAGGTGGTTTCCTGAGCGCCTGCGTGCATGGCGGGTCAGGCCGCAATGCCCGGCGCGGCTTCGCTGATGGCCACCACGGCCGGGTGCCGGAGGCGCCTTTCGCCCGAGATGGCGTAGGTCTGGTACACCACTTCGTCGGTCTGCCCCACCACTTCCACCTTGAACTGTGCGGCAGTGGCCTCGGCCACGCTGGTGGGCATGGCGAAGACGCCGGCGCCACCGCTGCCGAACGCTTTCATCACGGCGGTGTCGTCGAAGTCGCCCACGATGCGCGGGCGCAGGTTGTTCCGGTCCAGCCAGCGCAGCAGGCGGGGCCGGATCGCAGAGTCGTCACCCGGCAGCAGCATGGGCGCGTTGTCCAGGCTCTGCGGGAAGCCGCGCCTGAGCTTGCGCGCCTGCGCCGCCACCGCCAGGAAGGTGACGCCGCACTCTTCAAGCAGGTGGTTGAAGCCGCGCACGTTCATCGACGTGGGCATCGGGCGGTCAGACAACACGAGGTCCAGCTTGTGCACCGCCAGCAGCGCCAGCAGTTCGCTGAAGCGCCCTTCCCGGCATAGCAAACGGCCCGCCCTGTCGGCCCGGAGCGCCGGCTCGATGAGCTTGTAGGCCACCACCTTGACGACAGCGCCCGAAACGCCGACGCGGAACTGCGCGCCGGCCAGACCCGGGCGGTCGCGCAGCGCGTCCTTCAGCTCCTCGCCGACCGAGAACAGCCGGTCGGCGTAGTCGAACACCATGTGTCCGGTTTCCGTGAGTTCGAGCTTGCGCCCGGCGCGCCGCCAGAGGGACTCTCCGATGGCGTCTTCCAGCAGTTTGACCTGCCCGCTGATCGACTGCGGCGTCACGTGCAGTTGCTCACCGGCCTTGGCCACGCCCCCTGACTTGGTGACGACCCAGAAATAGTGCAGGTGCTTGTAGTTGAGGTTCTGCATGTCAACGGTATTTGTACCGAAAGCCGACTGTGGATCGAGAAAAACGAATCGAGACAAGCTTGAATGCGACTTTTCCTGACTTTCGACCCCCTCTAACTTTCGCCACCAGCCCGCGGTTCATCTTTCCATTCCAAAACCGGAGACTTACGTG
>JBBSCV010000120.1:0-10567 GCA_038249925.1 Burkholderiales bacterium | reverse complement strand
TAGGCCAGCGAGTGCTTGCGCACCCAGTTCATCTCCAGCGGCTCGTCGGCAGACGCGGCCATGAAGGCAGCTTCTGCCAGCAGGCGAATCTGCAGCGGCATCAAGTCGCGGAAGATGCCCGACAGCGTGATCACCACGTCGACACGCGGCCGGCCCAGTTCGGCCAGCGGAATGAGTTGCGCGCCGGCGATCCGGCCGTAGCTGTCGAAGCGCGGCAGCGCGCCCATCAGCGCCAGGCACTGGGCGATGGGCGAGCCCTCGTTCTTCAGGTTGTCGCTGCCCCACAGCACGATGGCCACCGATTCGGGCAGTGGGTTGCCGTCTTCGGCGTAGCGGTCCAGCAGGCGTTGCGCTTGCTTGGCACCGTCCTTCACCGCGAAGGCACTCGGGATGCGGAAGGGGTCGAAGCCGTGGATGTTGCGGCCCGTGGGCAGCACCGCCGGCGTGCGCAGGATGTCGCCACCGGGCGCCGGGCGGATGTAGCGGCCGTCCAGCGCCCTGAGCATGGCGGGCACTTCGTGGTCTTCGGCCAGCTTGACGTTGGCGTCGACCAGGCCGTGGAACATCGCCAGCGTGGCTTCGTCACGCGGCAGGCCGCTGAGCTTCAGCACGTGTTCGGCGCTGTCGCCGGCCACCAGCGACTCCATCACCGGGCGCGCGATCTGCACGTTGTGCGAGGCATCGGCCATCGACAACAGCATGTCCACGCGCTCGGTCGGGCTTGGAGCGCGGCCGGCCACGTGCAAGCCGTGCGGGATCAGCGTGTACTCCATTTCCAGCACCTGGCGGGCTAGCGCCATGACCAGGTTGTCGGCTTCGCCGCCAAGTTCGCTGCGCCACAGCGGCTCGGCTTCGGCGAGGTCAAGCTCAGCGGCCTGCGACTGGATCAGCACGGCCAGCTCAGCCCGCTCGGCGGCCTGCGGCTCCATGCCACGCCAGCGTTCGATGGACGCCTTCAAATCGTTCAGGCCCTTGTAGAGACCCGCCTGCGAGATGGGCGGCGTCAGGTAGCTGATCAGCGTGGCGCCAGAGCGGCGCTTGGCGATCGCACCTTCGCTCGGGTTGTTGCTGGCGTAGAGGTAGATGTTCGGCAGGTCGTTGATGAGCCGGTCGGGCCAGCAGTTGCCCGACATGCCGCTTTGTTTGCCGGGCATGAATTCCAGCGCGCCGTGGGTGCCGAAGTGCAGCACGGCGTGGGCCTTGAAGTCTTCGCGCAGGTAGCGGTAGAAGGCCGAGAACGCGTGCGTGGGGGCCAGGCCTTTTTCGAACAGCAGGCGCATCGGGTCGCCTTCGTAACCGAACGAAGGCTGCACGGCGATGAGCACGTTGCCGAACTGCCGGCCCAGCACGAAGATGCCGTTGCCATTGCTGAGTTGCTTGCCTGGCGCGGGGCCCCACTGAGCCTCGATTTCCTTCAGCCAGACCTCACGCCTCACATGGTCGCCGGCCGGGATGAGTTCGTGCACATTGGCGTCGGCGCCGTAGCGTTCTGCATTGCCCTTCAGGATGCTTTCGCGCAGCGTGTCGATGCTGTCGGGCATTTCCACCGTGTAGCCCTGGGCCTTCATGCCGGCCAGCGTGTGGAACATCGACTCGAACACCGACAGGTAGGCGGCGCTGCCGATGTTGCCGGCGTTGGGCGGGAAGTTGAAGATGACCACGGCGACCTTGCGCTCGGCACGGTCGCTGCGCTTCAGGGCCACCAGCTTTTCGACCCGTGCGGCGAGCATCAGCGCACGCTCGGGGCAGGAAGCCATGTCCTGCGCGGTCTGGCCGGCGTGGAAGGTGCACGCATGGCTGCAGCCGGTGCAGGTGACGCCGTCGGCACCGGGGCGGCCGCCGAAGACGATGGGGCTGGTGGAGCCGTCGAGCTCGGGGATGGCCACCATGATGGTGCTTTCCACCGGCATCAGGCCGCGGTCGTTGCCACCCCACGCGGCGAGCGTCTGGAATTCCACCGGATGCGCGGCGACGTAGGGCACGTCGAGCTTGCTGAGGATCTCTTCGGCCGCATGCGCGTCGTTGTAGGCCGGGCCACCGACGAGCGAGAAGCCGCTGAGCGAGACGACGGCGTCGACCGTCGTGCGGCCCTGCTGCATGAAGTACTTCTCGATCGCCGGCCGCGCGTCCAGCCCGGCGGCGAAGGCCGGCACCACGCGCAGGCCGCGGGCTTCCAGCGCGGTGATGACGCCGTCGTAGTGCTGAGCGTTGCTCGACAACAGGTAGGAACGCAGCAGCAGCAGGCCCACGCTGCCCTTGACCTGGCGGCCTTGCGGCAACGGCAGGTTCACGGCGTCTTCCGACAGACGCGTGGCGATGTCGTGCCCCATGCGGGGGTGATAGACGCCGATCTCGGGGTATTCCAATGGCGCTTGCACCTTGACGGCACCCCGCAAGCTGCGGCGCGGGCCATCGACACCGCGGTCGATGACGTGCCGCACGAGGTTGAGCATGTTCTCGTCGGAACCGCCCAGCCAGTACTGCAGCGTCATGAAGTACGCGCGCACGTCCTGCGCCGTGCCCGGCACGAAGCGCAGCAGCGCCGGAATGCGGCGCAGCATCTTCATCTGCGCGGCACCGCCCGTGGTCTTCTTGTCCTTGTTGCCGCGCAGCTTCTTCAGCAGCGCCATCGGGCCGCTGGCGGGCTTGGACATGTCGAAGGCGCCCAGGCGCGTGAGCTTCACGACCTCGGCGGCCGAGGCCATGCAGATCATCGCGTCGCAATGGTCACGGCGCTTGGCCAGGTCGTCCAGGATGGGCAGGAAGTGGTCTTCGAGGAAAAGCATGCCCGCAACGATGATGTCGGCAGCGGCAATGTCGGCCTTCACCCGGTCGATGAGGTGCTCGTTGCCGGCGTATTCGCTGGCGGCGTGCAGGCTGATTTCCAGGCCGGGGTATTCGCGCTTGAGGATGGGCAAAGCACGCGCCGTGGCTCCGGCCAGATGGGTGTCCATCGTGACGACACAAACGCGTATGGGCGTAGGCATCGCCGAGCGATTCGAGTCAGCGGCTGAAATGGGCTTTGGCGTCATACAACGTGTCCACGGTGATCGTTGCCAGTCCGCGGTCAGCGGCAAAGCGTTCGGTGTTACGGCGGGCTTTTCCCCGCACGAAGAACGGAATCTTTTTCAGTTCGCGGTCGGCCTCGGCGTTCCACACCGCCTGTGCGACAGCGACAGCGTCGACTTCGGCGACAGCCTGTACCGAAGAGTCGACAGTCGCTGGCACCGCCGGCTCGACGAGGGCCGCCGCAGCGACGACCCCGGGCACATCCACTGGGGCCGACTGCGGCGCGCTGCTGCGCCCCAGGTGCGAAGGCGCCGCACCGTCGTGGAATTCGAAGTCACCGCGGAACATGTTCAGCAGGTGCTCTTCCAGGCCCATCATCAATGGGTGCACCCAGGCGTCGAACATCACGTTCGCGCCTTCGTAGCCCATCTGCGGCGCATGTCGCGCGGGAAAGTCCTGCACGTGCATGGGCGCGCTGATCACGGCACAAGGCACGCCCAGGCGCTTGGCGATGTGGCGTTCCATCTGCGTGCCCAGCACCAGCTCGGGATGCAGTTCGGCGACGCGGTCTTCCACTTCCAGGTAGTCGTCGCTGATCAGTGCCTCGACGCCGTAGAGCTTGGCAGCTTCGCGCACATCGCGCGCAAATTCACGGCTGTAGGTGCCCAGGCCGACGACCTCGAAGCCCAGCTCTTTCGACGCGATGCGTGCGGCCGCCACCACGTGCGTGGCGTCGCCGAAGATGAAGACGCGCTTGCCGGTGAGGTAGGTCGAATCGACAGACTTCGAATACCAGGGCGAACGGGCGCGCGGGTCGTTCAGCAGCGGCGCGGGGTCGGCGCCGCTGAGTGCGGCCACTTCGCGGATGAAGTCGCGCGTGGCGCCGACGCCGAGGGGCACCGTCTTCACGACAGCCTGGCCGAAGCTGCGCAGCAGCCACTGTGCGGCCTGCATCGCCACCTCTGGGTACATCACGACGTTGAAGTCGGCCTCGCCCAGACGCGTCAGGTCGTGCGGCGTGGCGTCCAGCGGTGCGACGACGTTGATCTCGACGTTCAACTGGCGCAGCAGTTCCAGCACCTCGCGCAGGTCGTCCTTGTGGCGAAAGCCCAGGGCCGTGGGGCCCAGCACGTTGCAGCGGATTTTCGATCCGGCTTCACGTTCGCGCTTGACACCTGGGGCGGGCACATGCGGCGTGCACAGCGCACGCACCAGTTGGTAGAAGGTCTCGGACGCGCCCCAGTTTTCCTTGCGCTGGTAGGCCGGCAGTTCCAGCGCCACCACCGGGCAAGGCAGATTCAGCGCGGCGGCCAGGCCACCTGGGTCGTCTTGAATGAGTTCGGCCGTGCACGAAGCGCCGACGATCATCGCCTGCGGCTTGAAGCGCTCGTAGGCGTTGCGCGCGGCGCTCTTGAAGAGCTCGGCGGTGTCGCCGCCCAGGTCACGCGCCTGGAAGGTGGTGTAGGTGACGGGCGGGCGTGCATCACGCCGCTCGATCATCGTGAACAGCAGGTCGGCGTAGGTGTCGCCTTGCGGCGCGTGCAGCACGTAATGCAGACCCTTCATGGCCGTGGCGATGCGCATCGCACCGATGTGCGGCGGGCCTTCGTAGGTCCAGAGGGTCAGTTGCATGTCAATGCCGCCCGGCCGCCCGAAGGCATTGACGCACCCCTCGGGGGCAGCGAACGAAATGAGCTTGGGGCTTCATCACGTCAAGCCGCCAACTCGCTGGACAGCAAGGCGCGGCGGCGCAGCGGTCGGGCGAACAATTCGGCCAGATCACCGGCTTGTTCGTAGCCGTGGATGGGGCTGAAGACCAGCTCGATGGCCCACTTGGTGGTCATGCCCTCGGCTTCCAGCGGGTTGGCCAGGCCCAGGCCACAGACGACGATGTCGGGCTGCTGGGCGCGGCAGCGGTCGAGCTGCTTTTCCAGGTCTTGCCCTTCGCTCAGCACCGTGCCGGCGGGCAGCAGCGCCAGCTCTTCGGCCAGGTGTTCACGGTGCAGGTAGGGCGTGCCCACCTCAGTGAGCTGCATGCCGAGTTCACGGGCCAGAAACCGCGCCAGCGGAATTTCCAGCTGTGAATCGGGGAAGAAGAAGATGCGTTGGCCGCTGAGCGCCGCACGGTGGCGGGCCAGCGCGGCCTCGGCACGGGCGCGCGGAGCGGCGGTGGCGGCTAGCACCGCGTCAGCCTCAATGCCGAAGGCGGCGGCAGCGGCCGTCAGCCAGGCCGTGGTGCCCTCGGCGCCCAGCGGGAAAGGCGCTGCGATGCGCTGGGCACCGCGGTTCTCCAGCGCGCGGGCGGTGTCGGCCAGGAAGGGCTGGGCGAGCAGGTAGCGCGTGTTCGGGCCGACAGCGGGCATGGCGTCGCTGCGGCGCGCCGGCAGAAACTGCACCGGCGGCAGCCCGATCTGCTGCATGAGGCGCGTGAACTGGTCTTCCACCACATCGGCCAGCGCACCCACCACCACCAGTTGCGCTGGCGCCGGTGTTGTCGAAGTCGCCGCAGGCACCGGCAGGCCCGGCACCAGCGACGCGAGACAGGCGTCTTCGCCTTGCGTGAAGGTCGTCTCGATGCCGCTGCCAGAGTAGTTCAGCACCCGCACCTGGGGGGTGAAACGTGTGCTCAGGCGCTGCGCGGCACGAGACAGGTCGAGCTTGATGACTTCCGAAGGGCAGCTGCCCACCAGGAACAGCGTGCGAATGTCGCTGCGGCGCTCCAGCAGGCGCGTGACGACGCGGTCGAGTTCGTCTTGCGCGTCTGCCAGGCCGGCGAGGTCTCGCTCGTCGATGATGGCGGTGGCAAAACGCGGCTCGGCAAAGATCATCACTCCGGCAGCGCTTTGCACCAGGTGGGCACAGGTGCGTGAACCGACGACGAGGAAAAACGCGTCCTGGATCTTGCGGTGCAGCCAGACGATGCCGGTGAGGCCGCAGAACACTTCACGCTGGCCGCGTTCTTTCAGCACCGGCGCGGTGCTGCAGCCGCCGGCAGCCTCCACATGCAGGGGAATGACGGCGTTCATGCAGCGGCACCTTGCAGCGGTGCGGCGGCGCGGCGTGCGGCTTCGTCCAGCCGCGCCATGCGCAGCTTCCAGATGAACTGCGCAGCGTTGATGACGTAGGTCGCGTAGGCCGCCATCGCCAGCAGCATCTGTTCGCGCGGTGTCATTGCGCCGGTGAACAGCGCCACCAGGTAGGCGGTGTGGAGTGCCAGCACCAGGAAGCTGAAGACGTCTTCCCAGAAAAACGCCGGTGCAAGCAGGTACTGCCCGAAGACCACTTTCTCCCAGATGGCCCCGGTGACCATGATGGTGTAGAGCACCAGGGTCTTCACCACCACCGAGACGGTGGCCTCGAACCAACCTTCGCCAGTGAGCAGGAAGCGCACCACCAGCACGGCGCTGACGATGAACACCAGGAACTGCACGGGCGCCAGAATGCCCTGCACCAGCGTCCACACAGTGCTGTCACGAAGCACGCGCTGCTCGGGGGTGTAAAGCGGGGGTCGCTGCCCTGTTGCGCCGGGGGCTGTGGAAGGCCGCTTTGTTCGATTCATGGAGCGGAGACTATGGGCTGAACCGACACCTGTCAATCCAGGTAGACGTAAATCCAGGTTGACAGTGAGTCCACGTCCAACACCGGTTTTCCACGCTCGCTACCCTCGCTGCGCGCGGCAGGTCTGTCCACGACAAACCATCATCCGTCGCGCTTGGAGCTTGGTGGAAACACCGAGCGGATTCTTTTGACGACCTTGCCAGTGCCGGTTTAAAACCCCCTGCGAAGTGAAAAAAATCCAAGACCCGAGGAGCAGCTGATGTTGGACAGGCTCAGGAAACCCCAGACTCTCCCCGCGCTCGCGTCAGAAGGGCGTGGTTTGGGCGATGGGAACAAGCCATCCTGCACGCTGCGGGGCCGAAATGACCAGGCCTCAGCGCCAGGAGGCCCCGATGCAAGCTGACCCGAACCGAAGCTCACCCAGCCCGGCGGCGAACCCCAGCGACCGCGAATGGGCCAACGAAGAGGTCTCTGACGGCAACGATGGCACGGCGCGACGCGACGCGGCAAAGCACCGCCTCGCCCGGCTGGCGCGCACCATCGAGACGGATGTCATCCCGCGACTGGTGCAAGCCCACCGCTCTGGCGCGGCCAACCCCCAGCCGGGTTCGGCCGCACCACAGCCGACCGACATCGACAAGTTCCTCCAGCAGATCGTGCTGGGGAGCGAACCAGAGACGCTGGCCCTCTTAGAAGGCTTGCGTGAACGCGGCGTTTCGGTCGAATCGCTCTATATAGACCTCTTCGGCCCGGTCGCACGCCGGCTTGGCGAGATGTGGGAAGACGATGCCTGCGATTTCAGCACCGTCACAGTGGCCCTCGGCCGCTTGCAACGCCTGCTTCGGGAACTGAGTCCGGCCTTCGGCACCGAGATCGAGCACCCGGCGAATGGCCGCCGCGCGCTTTTCGTGCAACCGCGCGACGAGCAGCACAGCTTCGGCCTTTCCATGGTCGCGGAGTTTTTCCGGCGCGACGGCTGGGACGTCATCGGCGGTGTCGGTGGCGCCGTGGCCAGCCCGGTAGCGATGGTTCGCGACGAATGGGTCGATGTCATCGGCTTTTCAGTCGGCAGCGACTTGCGCCTGCCCTGGCTGCAGGAAACCATTGCTTCGGTTCGCGCAGCCTCACGCAACAAGTCGCTGGGCGTGCTGGTAGGTGGCCCGCCATTCGTGGCCCAGCCCGAACTTGCGCTGCAGCTGGGCGCGGACGGGACGGCTCGAAACGGCAAAGAGGCGCCCCTCGTCGCCGAGCGTCTGTTGGGTGACAGCCGCCTGCGAAAAAAATAATCAAGGCTTGCGGCTCGATGCTGTAAGCTTTGGTTGACAATTCCATCTGTCAACCAAACTTAACTGCACAGCCCATGCCTCGAACTCTAGGCGAGCAGCACGCACTCGGCGCCCTTGACGCCAGGAGTGTCGCGCGCCTGGTTCAGGCTTCCAGCGACATCGCGCTGGTGCTGAATCACGAAGGCACCATCCTCGAGGTTCTCGTGCACGGTGACGACGCCGCGGCGAAGCGTGTACGCACCTGGCGCGGTCAGTCCTGGGTGCAGACCGTGGCGCCGGACAGCCGCCAAAAAGTCGAGAAGATGCTGCGCGACGCGCAGGCTGCCGCAGATGCCGAGGTGGGCCGCTGGCGCCAGGTCAACCACCCCGCCGAAGACGGCGAAGAATTGCCGCTTCTGTACTCGGCCGTGCGCCTGGGGGACGGCACCGCGCAAAACCATGGGCGCATCGTCGCCTTCGCACGCGACCTTCGCGCAATGGTGGCGCTGCAGCGCCGGCTCATCGATACGCAACAGGCCATGGAACGCGACTATTGGCGCTCCCGGGAGGCTGAGACTCGCTACCGCCATCTGCTGGAGACATCTGCCGAGGCCGTGCTGATTGTCGACGGCAGCACGCAGAAGGTGCTGGAAGCCAACCCGGCCGCGCGTGCCTTGTGCGCCAGTTCGCGCGCCAAGCTGGTGGGCGCCGCCCTGCCCGCACTGTTCGATCCTGCAGACGGTGAACGCCTGCAGGACCTGCTGGCGGCGGCGCGCTCGGTGGGCAAGAAAGACGCCGTGCGCGCCCGGCTGCTGGACGGCAGCGCTGAGGTGGCGGTGTCGGCCTCAGTCTTTCGACAGGAAGACGCCGTGCTCGTGATGGTCCGTCTGACCCCGGTCTCGCAGGGCGCCTTGCAGACAACGCGGCCGGGCGGCGGCCGGCGCATGACGCCCGAGCAGGGCCAAAGCTGGGAACATACGCTGGCCGCTTTTGTGCAGAGCTCGCCTGACGGGCTGGTGTTCTGCGACGATGCCGGACGCGTGCTGAGTGCCAACCGCGCCTTCCTCACGTTGGCCGAACTGAGCACCGAAGACCAGGCTCGCGGCGAAGCACTGGACCGCTGGCTGGGCCGCACCGGGGTCGAGCTGGGCGTGCTCATCAGCAATTTGCGCCAGCGTGGCAGCGTGGGTCGTTTCGTCACCGCGCTGCGCGGTGAATACGGCACCGAGATCGAGGTCGAGATCTCCGCCGCCCAGCTCTCGCCGGGAACCGACACCGTGCTGGCCTTTGCCATCCGCGACATCGAGCGCCGCATCAAGCCCGAGGCCGACAACGGCAAGGCGATGACACGCTCGGTGCACGAGCTCGCCGAGCTGGTGGGTCGCACGCCACTGAAGGACATCGTCTCCGAGACCACCGACCTCATCGAGCAGCTGTGCATCGAGACGGCGCTGCAGATGTCCAACGACAACCGCGCCTCGGCGGCGCTGCTGCTGGGGCTGTCGCGGCAAAGTCTCTATG
This sequence comes from Burkholderiales bacterium, assembly GCA_038249925.1. Taxonomy (GTDB): domain Bacteria; phylum Pseudomonadota; class Gammaproteobacteria; order Burkholderiales; family Burkholderiaceae_C; genus Rubrivivax. The sequence goes on along the minus strand of JBBSCV010000120.1, from coordinate 1,214 downwards.
TGAAGCTGAGACGCTTCGGCCTGGGCAGCCTTGGCGGCGACGAATAGCGCTTTGCACCGTATTCAGGCCGGCATGTAAAACGACAGCCTGCGTTGACAGATTCAGGTGTAAACACAGGTTGACGGTTGTGAATGTCACGTGCAAGATGCACGCATGAGCTCCACAGCCCGGCGGCCACCCGCCACCTACCCCGCACCGTCGGCCATTGCCGAACTGCTGAAGCCCGTGACGTGGTTTCCGCCGATGTGGGCCTTCAGCTGCGGCGTCATTGCCTCGGGCGTACCGCTGGCAGGACACTGGGACTTGATCCTCATCGGCGTGCTGCTCAGCGGGCCCCTCGTGTGCGCCACCAGCCAGGCCGTGAACGACTGGTTCGACCGCCATGTCGACGCCATCAACGAACCGCATCGCCCCATCCCGTCAGGCCGCATGCCCGGCCGCTGGGGGTTGTATGTCGCCATCATCTGGACGCTGCTCTCGCTGGCCGTGGCCACGCTGCTCGGGCCCTGGGGCTTTGCAGCAGCCGTCGTGGGCCTGCTGCTGGCCTGGGCCTACAGCGCGCCACCCTTTCGCCTGAAGCAGAACGGCTGGTGGGGCTGCCTGGCCTGCGGCATCTGCTACGAGGGGCTGGCCTGGGTCACGGGCGGCGTGGTGATGGCTGGCGGCCAGGCACCTGCGGCCGCGTCGCTGACGCTGGCACTGCTGTACAGCCTGGGTGCCCACGGCATCATGACCTTGAACGACTTCAAGGCCATCGAGGGCGACCGCCAGATGGGCATCGGCTCGCTGCCGGTGCGCCTGGGTGTGCAGGGCGCGGCGCGCGCCGCCTGCATCATCATGCTGCTGCCGCAGTTCGTCGTCGTCGGCTTGCTGCTGGCCTGGGGTCAGCCGCTGCACGCGCTGGGCATCGTCGCACTGCTCGTGGGCCAGATGCTGATGATGCGGCGCTTTCTGTCTGACCCGGTGCGCCACGCGCTCTGGTACAGCGGTTTCGGCGTGCCGCTCTTTGTCAGCGGCATGATGGTCAGTGCTTTTGCGCTGCGTGGCCTGGCGATGGCGGCCACATGAACACCGCCACCTTGACCGCCAGCGCATCACTCAGCTGGCTGGGCATCGCCCGGCTGGGTTTGGTGAAGGCGATGCTCGGGGCAGTGGTGGTGCTGACCACCTCCCCGCGGAACCGCGTGATGGTGGCAGAACTGGCCTTGCCCGCG
>JBBSCV010000119.1:0-10633 GCA_038249925.1 Burkholderiales bacterium | reverse complement strand
GGGGCTGTACTCGTCGATATGGAAAAAGTCGAGCTCACGGCCAAGCTTGCGGTGGTCGCGCTTCTCGGCTTCTTCCAGCATCGTCAGGTAGGCGGCCAGCGCTTCCTTGGTGGGCCAGGCCGTGCCGTAAATGCGCTGCAGCTGTTCGTTGGCCTGGTCGCCGCGCCAATAGGCACCCGCCACCTTCATCAGCTTGAAGTGCTTCAGCCGGCCCGTGCTGGGCACGTGCGGGCCACGGCAGAGGTCTTCGAAGCCGCCTTCGCGGTAGAGGCTGACGTCCTGGCCTTCGGGGATGCTGCCGATGATCTCGGCCTTGTAGTGCTCGCCCATGCCCTTGAAGTGCGCCACGGCTTCATCACGCGGCAACACACGGCGTTGCACCGGCTCGTTCTTGACCGCCAGCTCACCCATCTTCTTCTCGAGCGCCAGCAAGTCGTCGGGCGTGAAGGGGCGCTTGTAGGCAAAGTCGTAATAGAAGCCGTTTTCGATCACCGGGCCGATGGTGACCTGGGCCTCTGGGAAAAGCTCCTTCACCGCATGCGCCAGCAGGTGTGCCGTGCTGTGGCGAATGATCTCCAGGCCTTCGGCGTCCTTGTCGGTGACGATCGACAGCTGGGCATCAGCAGCGATGCAGTGGCTGGTGTCGACCAGCTGGCCGTCCACCTTGCCGGCCAACGCAGCCTTGGCCAGGCCGCTGCCGATGCTGGCGGCCACCTCGGCCACCGTCAGCGCTTGCGGGTACTCACGGCGTGAACCATCGGGCAGCGTGATCGTGATCATTCTCGGAGCTCCAGAAATGAAAAAAGCGCGGTGGGCGCCGCGCTTGTCTTCAGGGGGAAGGTGGAACGTGACAGCGCAGCCGACTCAAATCTCGGTAAAGAACCGGGTAGTCCGCGGTGTCATAACCATGATGCCTTTCCCTGCCCTTGTCGGGTTGCGAAGGCCCCCAGTGTAGCCGAGCGAGGCCACCGCACCCGAGAAGAAGCCGCCGCTCTACAGCAACGGCAAGGCCTCGAAAGGCCGGCCATCACGCACAAGTTCGGCGAACTCGTCAGCCAGGCGCTGGCTTTCGGCCAGGGCGCTGCGCCACAGGCGCTGACGGCTTGCGGGGTCGTTGCCGAATCTCGTGAAATCATGACGGTCGGGCAACTTGCCGCCGGGCAGGCTGCGCACCCATTCGGGCCGCGGCGACAGCAGCACCATGTTGTCCAGCGCAGGGCTGGCACGGTGGCGGTGCTTCCACGTCTTGTCCAGCCAGCCCGGCACGACCTGCGCCCCGAAATGGGGGTAGAGCACCAAGCCCTGCGCCATCGCGGCATAGGGCAGGTGCAGGTGGTAGTCGGTGATGCCGCCGTCGAAGTAGGTGCCGGCAGGGCCGCCGGGCACGTCCTGCACGGCTTCCAGCCAGAAGGGGATGGTGCAGCTGGCCAGCACGGCGCTGCTCAGGTTGCCTGCGGTCAGCGGCACCTGTTGCGTGGGAAAGTCGGTCAGCGGCACGGGCAGGGCCTCACGCGGGTCGCTGAAGACGACACGCTCCATCCAGCCGCCCAGGGCGCGGCGCGATGCTGCGTTGGCCGCAAAAGCCGCCATCCAGCCCAGCGGCATCCGCAGTCGGCCGGGCCGGTGCAGCAGGCGGCGCCCGCGGCTCGTGAAGACGTGCAGACGAAACCGGGGATGGGCCAGCAGCGTGGCGGCCTGCGCGCCCAGGCGCTCTTCAAGCGTGGCGCGAAAGACCTGCGTCACGACGCGCGGCGTCGGCGACTTGCCCGGCGCGCTGGGGTAGCTCTGGGTGATGTAGTCCTCGGCCAGTTGGGCCAGCGCCGCATCGGGGTCGGCTGCACAGGCTGCGGCCATGCGCCAGGCACCGATGGACGCGCCCAGCAGGTGCACGCTGTGCGGCGCGTCACGCAGCCAGTGGGCGAATAGAAACCGGTCCAGCGGCACCAACGCCAGGCCTTTCGGGCCGCCGGCAGCTGCCGGCACCACACGCACATCGGCCGGCCGCAAGCCATGCCGGCGCAGGTGCTCGCGAGCGCGCGGGCCCGCGTGAACGACCAATGCCTTGTGACCGGCCATGTCAGAAGCCATGTCAGAAGCGCAGCACCGCGTTGGCGGTGACCTGGGTGACGGTGTCGCGGCGCGTGGCGTTGCTGGCGGTAAAGCCGTCGAGGTCGGCCACGCTGCTGAAGCTCTGCGTGTCGGCTGGAAAGAGATTGACGGCAGCCAGGCGGAACTGGAGTTGTGCGTCCACGCGCCAGGCAATGAAGGCGTCGATGCGCCGCACCGCGCCGCGCCAGATGCGCTGGCGGTCGGTCTGCTGCGTCGAGAAGCCCGGGGTCAAGCTCAAGTTCGCACCATACGACAGGCGACCCAGCGCCAGCCGATCGTCGAAGCCCAGCGTGGCCTGCCAGGGCGGCTGGCCTTCCAGGCGGGCGTCGGGGTCGTCGATCTGCTCCACTGCCGAGCGGTACACCGAGAGCGAGCCGCGCAGCTGCAGTGCCGAATCTGCCGCCACCCAAGCGGACATCAACTCGCGGGCCCGGCCTTTGATCTCCAACTCCAGGCCGGTGCTGCGGGCGCGGCCGATATTCGCGGGCCGCGACACCCAGCGCGGCACGGGAGCTTCGGCCACGGTTTCCAATGCGATGCGCCGGCGCGTCAGGCCGTCGATGTGGCGGTGGAAAACGCCCACACTTGCCACGCCGCCACCGGGCAGTTGTGTTTCGAAGGCGAGCTCCAGCGCCGTCGCACGTTCGGGCTGCAACAGCGGGTTGCCTGCGGTGTCTGGAGCCAGCGGCGTGTTGGGCTGGTCGCGTTCGTAGGCGCCGTTCAAGGCGTAACGCGGCAGCAGCAGGCCGGGGTCGGGCGCCTTCAGGCTTTGTGAGAGGCTGGCGCGCAGCACCTGCCGGCCCGGGTCGTCGAAGGCGCGTCGCAGATGCAGCAGCGGCAGCAGCGTGTCGTGGGTGGCGACCACGGCCTGACGCTCGCCCCCCTGGCTGCCGCGCTCGCTGCTGCGCACGCTGCTGCGCACAAGCTCGGCGCGAACGCCCGCCACCACCGACCACCGCAGGTCGGGCAGCCACTCGTCCTGCACAAAAGCCGTGGCGCGGCGCGTGTCGACGACAAAGGGCTGGCCCAGGCTGCCATCCAGGCGCTCGACGGGGCCCAAACCCGAACCCGCCAGGTCTTCGATCAAGCGGCGCAGTTCGCGGCGGTGGCGGGTTTCGAGGTCCCAACCAGCGAGCAGCGTGTGCGTCTCGGCCAGGGGTTGGCGCAGGCGGCCGGCCTGGGTGTGGCGGCGTTCGCGCAGGCTGCTGAGGTGGCTGCGCTGGGCCGTCGCTGCGCCGGCTGCATCGCGGCCCAGCCACTCACCCACCGAACGCGAGAGCGTGCCCTGGGCGCTGCCCTTGATCTCCACGCGCCTGCCATCCGCCGCCTTGTGCACCCACTGGGCCTGCAGGCGCTGCATCTGCCAGTTGCCGCGTGTGGCTGCGTCTTCGTCCACCGTCGTCACTGGCGGGCCGGCTCGCACCTCGGTAGCGCGGTGCGTCTGATGGCGCGACTCGTTGTGTTGCAAGAAAAGCTGGGCGCTCAGCGTGTCGGTGTCTCTGGCTTTCCAGTCCAGGCGCGGTGTGAAGTTCAGGCCGCCCCCCCGCCATTCGTCCTGCGAAACCACGCGGTCTTCACGGCGCTCAGCCCCTGCAGGCCGCGACACCCGTTCTGCGCGGCCAAGCCCCGCATTTGCCCAGGTGTAGGCCGTCAGTGGCAGCTGGAAACCCAGACTGCCCACGCGGTCGCCCCAACTGAAGCTGGCATTGCCTTGCGGCGACAGCGCGCGGTAGCCCAAGGACGTGCGCAGCTCACGCGTTCGCAGCCGCGGCGCACTGCGCAGGATGACGTTGATGCTGCCGGCGACGCCGCCCTGTTCGATGCTGGGGCCCTTGATGATCTCGATGCGCTCGATTTCGGCCGGCGCCAACTGGTCGAGGCTGAAGCCTGGCGGCGCCGGTTCGCCGTTCAGCAGGATCAGCGTGTAGCCGCCACCCAGGCCGCGCATGCGCGGCTGGTCGCCGTCCAGCGTGATGCCGGGCAGGCGCTGCAGCACGTCCAGCACGCTGGTGTCGCCCTGGCGGTCGAGCTCGTCACGGCCCACCACGGTCATGCCGAGAGTACTGTCGCGGCGCAGCTCGGCTTCACTCGGCGCGCGGCCTTCGATGACGATCTGCTGCGGTGACGCTACCTGTGACGGTGACGGTGACGGTGACGGCGACGGTGCAGCTACTTGTGACGGTGCCGATGCCGGCGCGTCTGCGGCCTTGGCAGCAGACGCCGGTTGCGCGGGCGCAGGCGTCTGCGCCCCGGCACCGCCCGCCACGAGCAGGCTCGCGGCGATCACGCCGCGAACGCCATCCCAGCTCAACGCCGGCCTTGCAGCTTGGAAAAAGCCGCGGCCATGGCACCCTGGCCAGTGGCCGCGGGCGCACTGCCCCTCGCCTGCTCACCGCGCGCGGCGGGGCGGAACTTGTTGTCGGCACCCGCCGGGTCACGCGCTGCACCGGCCGGCGCGTCCAGCTTCATCGTCAGGCTCACGCGCTTGCGCGCCAGGTCCACTTCCAGCACGCGCACCTTCACCACCTGGCCGGTTTTCACCACTTCGCGCGCGTCGTTGACGAACTTGTGCGCCATCTGGCTGACGTGCACCAGGCCGTCCTGGTGCACGCCCAAGTCGACGAATGCACCGAACTGCGCCACGTTGCTGACCGTGCCTTCCAGCACCATGCCCGGCTGCAGGTCCTTGAGGTCGGACACACCGTCGTTGAAGCGCGCGACCACGAAGTCCGGGCGCGGGTCGCGGCCCGGCTTCTCCAGCTCGGTCAGGATGTCCTTGACGGTGATGGCGCCAAACTTGTCGTCGGCAAAGAGTTCAGCCTTCAGCGTGCGCAGCACTTCGGCGCGGCCCACCAGGTCTTTCACTTCGCGGCCGGTGCTGGCAAGCATCTTCTGCACGACGGGGTAGGTCTCTGGATGAACGCCGGTCATGTCCAGCGGGTTGTCGCCATCGCGGATGCGCAGGAAACCCGCCGCCTGCTCGTAGGTCTTGGGGCCGAGGCCGGTCACGTCCAGCAGTTGCTTGCGGTTGCTGAAGGCGCCATGCGCATCGCGCCAGCGCACGATGCTGGCCGCCACCGTCGCACTCAGGCCCGAAACGCGAGATAGCAGCGGCGCACTGGCGGTGTTCAGGTCCACGCCGACGGCGTTCACGCAGTCTTCCACCACCGCGTCCAGGCTCTTGGCCAGGCCGCTCTGGTTCACGTCGTGCTGGTACTGGCCCACGCCGATGCTCTTGGGGTCGATCTTCACGAGCTCGGCCAAAGGGTCTTGCAAGCGCCGCGCGATGCTCACCGCGCCGCGCAGACTCACGTCCAGCTCCGGCAGTTCCTTGCTCGCGAATTCACTCGCGCTGTAGACCGATGCACCCGCCTCGCTGACCACCACCTTGTCCAGTTTCACGTCGGGTGCGAGGCCCGCAATGCGCTTGATGAGGTCGGCGGCCAGCTTGTCGGTCTCGCGGCTGGCGGTGCCGTTGCCGATGGCGATCAGGTTCACGCCGTGCGTGGCCACCAGACGGCCCAGCGCGTGCAGAGAACCTTCCCAGTCCAGCCGCGGCTCGTGCGGGTAGACGGTGTGCGTGTCCAGCACCTTGCCGGTGTCGCTGACCACGGCCACCTTCACGCCGGTGCGTATGCCGGGGTCCAGGCCCATCACCACACGCTTGCCGGCGGGTGCGGCCAGCAGCAGGTCGCGCAGGTTGTCGGCGAAGACCTTGATGGCCACGGTTTCGGCTTCTTCGCGCAGGCGGTTGAAGAGGTCGCGCTCCAGGCTCAGGCTGAGCTTGACCTTCCAGGTCCAGGCTACGGACTTGCGCATCAGTTCATCACCTGCGCGCTTGCCGTGGCGCCAGCCCAGGTGGTGGGCGATGCGGCCTTCGGCCAAGCTCGGCTGGCCGGGCACCACTTGTTCGTCGAGCACCAGCTTGGCATCCAGCCATTCCTGCGTGCGGCCGCGAAACACGGCCTGGGCGCGGTGGCTGGGCACGGTGCGCAGGGGTTCGGCGTAATCGAAATAGTCGCGGAACTTGGCGGCGTCGGTGTGGTTGCCGTCCTTGCCGTCGACCAGCTTGCTCTGCAGCCGGCCCTCGGCCCACAGCCATTCCCGCAAGCCGCGCACGAGCACGGCGTCTTCGGCCCAGCGTTCGCTCAGCACGTCGCGCACGCCGTCCAGCACGGCGTAGGCATCGGCGAAACCGCCTTCGGCGTTGATGAAGGCCGGCGCTTCGGCCATGGGGTCGAGCGAGGGGTTGGCATAGAGCTTGTCGGCCAGCGGTTCGAGCCCGGCCTCGCGGGCGATCATTCCCTTCGTGCGGCGCTTCTGCTTGAAAGGCAGATAGAGGTCTTCCAGCTCCTGCTTGGTGGGCGCAGCCAGCACGGCGGCGCGCAACTCGGGCGTGAGCTTGCCTTGCTCGTCGATGCTCTTCAGCACCGCGGCACGGCGGTCTTCCAGCTCGCGCAGGTAGGCCAGTCGAGTTTCCAGTTCACGCAGCTGGATGTCGTCGAGGCCGTCCGTCGCCTCCTTGCGGTAACGGGCGATGAAGGGCACCGTGGCGCCGCCGTCGAGCAACTCGACAGCCACCTGAATCTGCGCCGGCCGGGCCTTCAGCTCGGAGGCCAACTGCAAAAGGATCTTGTCCAAAAAATGAAGGGGCAACGCCTGCGCGTGGCCCTCATGGAAACGAAGGCCGGCAGTTTAAGCGGCAGGCGCTGCCCGGGCCCTCAGCCAGGCGGCAGCGCCCCGTCCAGCGGCCTGCCCGCTGGCGAAACTGGCCGTCAGCAGATAGCCCCCGGTCGGCGCTTCCCAGTCCAGCATCTCGCCGGCGCAGAACACGCCCGGCAGGGCACGCAGCATCTGCCGCTCATCCAATGCATCGAAGCACACGCCACCGGCAGTGCTGATGGCCTCGGCGATGGGCCGCGCAGCGACGACGCGAACGGGCAGCGCCTTGATGAACTCGGCAAAGCGCAGCGGGTCGGCCTGCACTGCCTTGGGCACGGTCTCCCACAGCAGGCCGGCCTTCGCACCATCGAGCTTCAGCCGCGCCTTCAGGTGGGTGGACAGCGAGCGCGGGCCGCGCGGGTGGGCCAGTTCTGCAGCCACCCAGGCCAGGCTGCGCTGCGGCAGCAGGTCGAGATGGAACACCGCCTCGCCGGCCTGCGCGATGCGCTCGCGCAGGCGCGCCGACGCCGCATACACGAGGCTGCCTTCCACACCCCCGGCCGTGACGACGCATTCGCCGGCCTGGCGCCAGCCGTCGAACGAGAGGGCCACGCCTTTCAGCGGCTGGCCGGCGTGGCGGCTGGAGAAGTGTTCGCTCCACGCCACGTCAAAACCGCAGTTGGATGGCCGCAGCGGCGTCAGCTCGACACCCCGCTCGGTGAGCAGCGGCACCCAGGCACCATCGCTGCCCAGTTGCGGCCAACTGGCGCCGCCCAGGGCCAGCACGGTGGCTGCGGGCTGGACACAAACTTCGCCGGTGGGCGAAACAAACCGCAGCGCGCCACCCTCAGCAAAACCCAGCCAGCGATGGCGCATGTGAAAGCGCACGCCCTGCCCTCGCAAGCGGTGCAGCCAGGCGCGCAGCAGCGGCGCAGCCTTCAGGTCCTTCGGAAATACGCGGCCTGAACTGCCAACGAAAGTGGGCACGCCCAGCGCCGTCGCCCACTCGCGCAACGCCGGGCCGTCGAAGGCCTGCAGCAGCGGACGCAACTGCGCTGCACGTTCGGCATAGCGGCCGAGGAAGGGCTCGAAGCCTTCACTGTGCGTGAGGTTCAGGCCGCCCTTGCCGGCGAGCAGGAACTTGCGGCCGACCGAAGGCATGGCGTCGAAGACCTCCACGGCATGACCGGCCTGGGCCAGTACCTCGGCGGCCATCAGGCCCGCCGGGCCGCTGCCCACCACGGCGACGAAGGGCTGTGCGCTTGTCATCCAGGGCATCGTAGTCGCTGGCCTGCCGAGTAAGCTTTGGGGTGGCAGAAGCGACCCAGGACATCACCCATTGCTGCGAGGTCAAACCATGAAGTGGCTGGTCTGTTTATGTGCGGCGCTGCCCGCTGCGGTGTGGGCCGACGGCACCTGCAACGTACGCTCCAGCGCCACTGCACCCATCGTGGTGGAGCTCTACACCAGCGAAGGCTGCAGTTCCTGCCCGCCAGCCGACCGCTGGCTGTCCACCCTGAAGGGGCGGCCAGAGGTGCTGGCGCTGGCCTTCCACGTCACCTACTGGGACCGCCTGGGCTGGCCCGACCGCTTCGCACGGCCCGAATTCACTCAGCGCCAGTACGCGTTGGCGCAGCAGGCCGGCCGCAGCAATGTCTACACACCGCAGGTGGTGGTAAACGGGGCAGATTGGCGTCGCTGGCCACAGCTGCCTGCTGCCACCGCTGCAGCCACTGCCACCGATGCAGCCATGCCGGTGCTGAGCCTGGCGCGTGAGGGCGACGTGGTGAGCTTGAGCGTTGCGCCGGCTGCGGGCTTGAACGCGCGCTGGGCTGGCCACTGGGTGGTGCTGGAAGACAACCATCGAAGCCGTGTGAGTGCTGGCGAAAACGCGGGTGAAACGCTCAAGCACGACCACGTGGTGCGCCACTTCCAGCCCGTCGCTGCCTGGCCCGCCGGGGCGGGCCGGAAGCAGCAACTGCGTGTCTCGCGAGGCGACGCCAACTTCCCGCGTCGCGTGGCCTTCATCGTGGTGGATGCAGCCACCCAGAAACCGCTTCAGGCGGTGACGCTGGCCTGCTGACGCTGCTTGCCACGGCGGGCGCTGAACTGCCCACGGCGGCCTGGCCGGTGAGCGTGGGCGCCACGGTGTCGATGACGAAGTCGGTCAGGTTCGAACACAACGGCAGCGGCCTCTACCTCGCCAGCGGCGGCACCACGCTGGCGGGGGGCTGGCCTCAGCCGACGCGCAGCGCGGCGCGCAACTTCTCGCCGATCTCGGGCTTCGCTGCAAAGGGGCTGGTGGGGTTGCGCGGCGTCATGATGTCTTCGAGGCGCACCTGCACGCTGGCCAGCGCCTGGGGGTGGCTGTAGATGTAGAAGCGGCCTTCGTCCATGGCGTCGAAGACAAACCTCGCCACCTGGGCTGCGGTCAACTTGCCGCGCGTGACGGCCTGGTCGCTCATGGCCTGGGCAATGATCTGGCTGCGTGTCGGCTCGGCAACCTCCTTGAACTCGGCGGGGCGGTTGCGTTCGCTCTGGTGAATGCCGGTGGGCACGAAAAACGGGCACAGCACATGGGCCTGCACTTGTTCGCTGACGAGCGACAGGTCCTGGTAGAGCGTTTCGCTCAGCGCCACCACCGCGTGCTTGGTGACGTTGTAGACGCCCATGTTCGGCGCGTTCAACAAACCCGCCATGCTCGCCGTGTTGACGATGTGGCCGCGGTAGTTCGCGTCTCTCGCGGCGGCCGCCAGCATCAGTGGCGTGAAGACGCGCACACCGTGGGCCACGCCCATGAGGTTGACGCCCACCACCCATTCCCAGTCTTTCAGCGTGTGTTCCCAGATCAGGCCACCCGCACCCACACCGGCGTTGTTGAACACGAAGGTGGGCACGCCGAAACGCGCCAGCGTGGCCGCGCCCAGCGCTTCCACCTCGGGGGCCTTGCTCACATCCAGCCGGAAGGGCAGCACTTGCGCACCCAGGGCTGTGATTTCGGCTACGGCGCGGTCCAGCGCCTCTTGCTGCACATCGGCCATAACGATGGCCATGCCGCGCGCTGCGGCAATGCGGCTGGCTTCCAGGCCGAAGCCCGAGGCCGCGCCGGTGATGACGGCCACGCCGCCGCTTTGCTGGTTCATGCTGCTGTCTCCTGCTTGTCTGTCGTGATGTCTGTCTCGATCGCTGCCTTGATCTGGAACCCAGCGCGCGGAAAGTGCACGTGCACGGTGCCGGCACGCTCGTCGCTGCGGCGAATGACGACCTCGTGCGCGCTCAGCCCCACCAGCGTGCCGGCCACCGGGTCGCGGCCGTAGTCGGTGGGCGTCACGGTGACGGGTTGGCCGGCCTCGAAGCCCTGCCCGGCCCGCACCGCGCAAGGCGCATGGCTGGTGGCCGCTGCGGCCATGGCGATGGCCTGGGCGCTGTCCATCTTCTCCGGACGACCGTGGCCGAAGGCCTGCACGGCGGCGAACCAGGTCTTCAACGCATGATGCGGCGCCAGAATTTCGGCCATAGGCCCGCCGTTGTGCACGTACCAGATGCCATGCGCCACCGCGAAGTCGGCAATGCTTGCGTCGCCGAAGAGGAAAGGGCCGCCGCCGACCAACTGCGCGTCCAGCGCAGCGAGATACGCGTGCAGGTTCACGGTCGCATCGGCCGCCGTCTGCCGGGTCATGCCTGCCGTGAAGGGCGCACGGTCGGCAGCGAAGGCCTTCATCGCTTCGGGCGGCGCGCCGGCAAAGCGGTGCGCCAGACCCGCCGGCTGCATGGCGTACGGGATGATCGTCCAGAACAGCGTGGCATCGGCCCACTGCGCCAACAGCGGGGCCAGCGGCAGGTGCGGCGGGAACAAGCGCGG
>JBBSCV010000118.1:0-10642 GCA_038249925.1 Burkholderiales bacterium | reverse complement strand
GCAGGCTTCGAGCCGATGCGCGGCAGCGGACTGCGCCACGACAGCACCTGGCTGCGCGCCGGCTTCTCGCTCTACGAGGTCGACTACGAGCAGGTGCAGCCCTGGTTCATCGTGGAGGCCAAGCGCACGCGCTACGCGGCCGACGCGCGCAACCTGGTCACGCCGATGTTGCGGCTGATCCACCGCGGCATTTTCCTCGAGCTCGGCCGCAACCGCGAGGGCACGCAGTTCAACCTGATGTGGGCCTATTGAACTGACGCCGCGGCGCCCTTGCGTCATCGCCGCAGGGCCACGTGGCCGCACCCGACGAACCCTTCCAACCCCCTTGTTCCCGTTGAACTCGACTTCCAAGGAAACCCCCATGAACCCGATTCGCATTCCTTCTTCTTCGATCGCCCGCCTGCGCACCGCGCTGTTGACTGTTGCCGGGGCGGCCCTGCTGGCGCTTCCCGCCGGCAAGGCCCTGGCGCAGACTGCGTCCAGCCTGAAGCTGCAGGTCAACGGCATGGTGTGTTCGTTCTGCGCCCAAGGCATCGAGAAGCGGCTGAAGTCGCTGCCTGACACCGGGGCCATCTTCATCGACCTGCGCAACAACGTCGTGGCCGTCGAGCCGCGCGCCGGCCAGACGCTGGATGCGCAGCGCGTGGCCACCGAGGTGCGCGAGGCCGGCTATGACGTCGTCGGCACCGAAACCGTGCCGCAGACGGTGGCGCAGATTCGTGCCGAACTGCGCGCGGCGAAGCAGAACAAAAAGGAACGTTGAGATGCGCGGCCCCGCACTCCCGGCTGCCGCCCCCGCCGTGCCGGCCGGCGACGGCCGTGCCGAGCAGCGCCGCAGCGCGGCCAGTTCTTGGCTGGCGCTCTTCGCCGGCACTTCCACGCTGGTGTGCTGCGCGCTGCCGGCCCTGCTGGTGACCCTGGGTGCCGGCGCGGCGCTGGCCACGCTGGTGTCGGTGTTCCCGCAGATCGTCTGGCTCAGCGAGCAAAAGGCCTGGGTCTTCGGCATGGGCGCGGCGATGCTGGCGCTGGGCGGCGCGGCGCAGTGGCAACAGCGGCACGCACCTTGTCCGCTCGACCCTTCGCTGCGCAAGGCCTGCATGTCGACGCGCCGGCGCTCGGCTTTGGTGTACGCGGTGTCGGTGCTGCTGTTTGCCGTCGGCGGCTGGTTCGCGTTCGTGCAGCCGCTCTTGATGGCGGAGTAGACGGGACGGCCCGTCTGCCCCGGCGGCTTCTGCTCAGATCGCGAACGAGCCGCGGAACTGGGGGTACGCGGTCTTGATGCCGGTGGCCGACGTGGCATCGCCCAGGCCGCCGATCCACAACGGCTGCTTGCTGCCGTTGGGCAGCGTCACCATGCATTTGCCGGCCCAGGTGACGAGGCCGCCGGAGCTGTTCTTCTCCTGGTTGGCGCCACTGCCGCTGATCAGCCAGTACTTGACGGCTTCGGTCACGTAGGCCTTGATCTCGGGCTCGGTCCAGTTGTCAGGGAAGAAGGTGCTGCTCTTGGCCTGTTCATGGATCGTGACGGCGGCCTTGTAGACCTCGGTGGCGGCGTCGCGCTCGCTCACGGTGATGGTGATCTGGTTGCGCCGTTTGCCTGAATTGTGCTGCCCGGCCTCGATCTTCACTGTGGAGTGCAGGCCGACATGGCCCTTGTTGCTGCCGGCGCCACTGACTTCGCCATGGAAGATGTGCTCCCAGGCCTTGTCGCCGATTGCGGGCTTGCTCTTCAACATCTTGTAGGCCTGGGTGCCATCCAGCAGCAGCGACAGCAGGCTGTGCGTCCTGACCAGGTCGGCCTCCAGAATACCCAGCGTCGTGGCGTGAGAACTGGGCGCCTTGGTTGGGTCGCGGTCGTGCTTGAAGGCGTCGAACTCCCATTCGGCCTTTCTCAGCTGCTCGCTGAACAACGAGGCGTGCCTCTGGTCAGCCGCCAAGTGCCCCGGCCAGTTGTAGTAGCGCGCGCCCATGTAGGAGCGAAAAGCGGTGCTGAAGGCGCTGGACGAGGCCAGTGTGCCATCGGCAACTTCGAGTGCTTCGCGAAAGAGCTGGAAGGTCATGGGCCGGTCCTCGGTCAAGCGTCGCCTGCGAGGATCAGCCGCGGCGCCGCTGCCGTCAAGTTGTGGTGCGGCCATCCTCCAACTTTGAATGGACAGCGGTTCTTCTGTTCAGCGAAATGTGCGCATACTGCCTCGGCAAGTGGCCAGAAAGGACCGGCCGAGCTTCGACTCCGGCGACGTTGACAAGGCCGTTCACCACTCGATCACCCACCGCGCTTCGCACTTGCGACAGCACACGCGCATTCGTGGCGGCTGTTGTGTTCGTTCGTCTGCATCTGCAGCCGATTCGATGGCCCAACGGCCATAGGTCTTGCAGTCGCCACACACCGCCTGGTTGGCGATGAACTCGGCGCGCATCAGCAGAAACAGGTAGCGCCGCAGCGCCCAGAGGCCGATGGCAGCTGCGGCAAAAACACTGGCCAGCATCTGCAGGCGGCTGCTGTCGGCCTGCGCAGAGTAGGCCTCCACGGCGCCAGCCACCGCCACGGCGCACAGCACCACCAGCAACAGGTGCGAATGCCCGGCGAGAAGTTGGCGCTCGTACCATTTGCGGAAGCCTTGACGCTGGATGGACTGCGGAATATCCATGTTCGAACTCGGGTCGTGGGCCATGCTATCGCTGTGCAGCGATATGCGCTCGACGGTCATGGCGAGAAGCCGAGAGGCGCCCGCTCGGACGATCGCTCAGACACGCGCCAAGGCCATCGCTCAGGCACCGAGCCAGCGCCTCGCCGCGGCCATCCGCTGCAGCGCGTCGAAGTCGGGCTGCCCCCGGGTCTGGCTCATCGCCAGCGGCCACAGGCACAACAACAGTTCAGCGGTGGCCAGTGCGTCAGCCGCGGCCTGATGCCGCGCCAGGCAGCGAATGCCGTAGGCGGCCAGCCAGTGGTCCAGGGCCTTGCCAGGCACGTCACGGCGCAGCACCGGCGCCAGCTCGGCAAGGTCCAGCCATTGCCGGCGCGGGGTTCGATGCCTTTGTGCGCGTTCGGCACGTTCTGCACGTTCTGCGCGTTCGGCCCGCTCCAGCAGCAGGCGGTCGAAACTGACGTGGTAGCCAATCAGCGGCGCGCCGTCGGCATAAGCCATGAAGGCCTGCAACGCCAAAGCCGGCGCCACGCCGGCACGCTGCGCGCCGACGCCGATGCCGTGCAGCAGGATGTTGGCCTTGTCGGGCGCTGTGTGCGGCGCGGGCTGTTGCAGCACCATCTCGAAGCTGTCGGCGGGCACGATGTGCAGACCCGTGGCGCGCACATGCACTGCCACGGCGGCAATGGACAGCAGGCGGTCGCGCTCGGGGTCCAGGCCGCTGCTTTCGCAATCCATCACCACCCAGCGGCTGGCATCGCCCCGGTGCGGGTCGTGCGGGTCGTGCGGGCCACGGCCCATCCAGCGGCGCAGGGCACTGAACATTCAGTGCAGGAAGTCCATCTCCAGCCGCTGCTGCAGGCGCCGCGCCACGCGCACCGCCTCTTTCAGCACACGCCGGTCGATGTCGTTCAACGTTGCCACGTCCACGCGGTTGGCGGCGTCGCCCTGCGCGTTTTCAGCGCCTACCGTGCCCTGCCCCAGCTGCACGCGCAGGCGCAGCATCTGCAGGAACTCGAAGGCACCCACCCAGGCTTCGGCCTCTTGCGGCGCTGCGCGCAGCCCGGGCGCCGCCGCCTCCAGGCGTGCGCGTGTGCCGAGCATGGGCAGGCCTTGGGCCAGGGTGAACAGGCGTGCGGCGTCCACGAAGATCGCGGTGCCCTGCAGCTTCAAATCAAGCCATTCGTGGCCGCCCTCGTCCTGGGTGGCGAGCGCACCGCGCCAGTTCAGCGGGGCGCTGCGGCGCAGGGCGTTCTCCACCATCGAGCGCATGAAACGAGGCGCGCGCTTCGCCTCACGTGCCGGCAGTGCGGCCAGATCTTCGGCCAGCTGGATGCGGCCGCACAGCGGCCGCAGGTCGAAGAAGATGCTGGCCTTCAGCAGGTCTTCGGGCTCGCCATGGGCGATCCATTGCGAGAAGCGCTGCCGCCATTCGTCGGCCGTCAGGCAGCACTCGGCGTTGCCGGCCATCACACCGCCTTTGCACAGCGGGTAGCCCGCTGCGTCCAGCGCTTCGTTCATCTCGCGACCGAAAGCCAGCCAGCGCGGGCGGTCTTGTTGGGGCTGGGCGCTGTCGAAAACGAGGCCGTTGTCCTGGTCGGTGGCCACGGTCTGCTCGCCGCGCCCTTCCGAACCGAAGGCCAGCCAGCAGGCGAGTGACAGATCCATGCCGCGGCGCGCAGCGACCAAGCGCAGCAGGGCCTCGGTGAGCACGTCGTTCAGGTGGCTGATCAGCTCGGTGAGCTGGCGCGCGTGCACGCCCTGGCCGAGCAGGTGCCGCGCAAACTGGCGTATCTGCCCCGCCAGCTGGCGCAGCGTGGCCTCGTCAGGAGCGGCGCGTATCTGCGTGCTGATCTGTTTCAGCGACAGGCGCTGCAGCGCGAACAGGTCGCGCTCGCTCACGACGTTCACGAGCCGTCCGCCTTCGTTGACGGGCACATGGCGAATGCCGTGGCGCGACATCAGCAGTGCCGCGTCCTGCAACGTGTGTTCGGTGTCGAGGCTGTGCACGGGCGCGCTCATCACCTCGCCGATCGGCGTGGCCAGCGGCAGCTGCGGCAGCGTGACGCGGCCCAGGATGTCGTGTCGCGTCAGGATGCCCAGCGGCGCCATCTCGTTGTCGACCACCAGCACCGAGCCGACGCGGCGCTGGTGCATCTGTGCCAGCGCCTCGGCCAGCGGCGTGGCCGGGCTGCAGACCAGCGGCTGCTTGCGCGGCAGCGTGTCCAGGCGCGCTTCCAGCGTCTGCGCCGCCAGGGTCTGCGAGGCCCATGCGGTTTGCACCGCCTGGCGCGAAAGTTCGAGATAGTGCGCCGTGCGACGCTGCAGGAAACTGGCGAAGGGCAGGCTGGCGGCCGCCAGACGCTGCACTCCGTCGGCCGGCAGTGCCAGGCTGAAGCTGTCGCCATGCGCGGTGTAGGTGCTGGTGACGGCACGTTTGGCCAGTACCGCACCCACGGGAAACATGTCACCAGCGACGAACTCGAAGGGTTCTGTGCTGCCGCTGCTCGCACCACCAGCCCCGATGATGCTGCCCTGGCGCAGCAGCCACAGCGTGCCGGCCGTGCCGCTTTGCGGGCCCAACACGAGTTCACCAGGCGCGTGGTAGACCTGGGTCGCGGCGGCGACGAATTGCGCCACGTGCTCTGGCGCCATCTGCGCGAAGGGCGTGTGGCGCGCCACCTCCGCAGCCAGCTCTCGCAGCAGGCTGGGCGACGGAGTACCGGTCGGTGCTGATGCAGAAGGTGCCAAGGTTTAGCCTTTGCCAATTCGCCTATGCGAGCCGCTTGAGCAGTATCTCAGCGCCAAGCTCCATAAAGAAGGGCCGCACCCTCGCAGGTGCGGCCCCGTTTCAGCGCAGCCCGATCAGGCGCGCGAGGTGTTCAGGTTCGGGTAGCGCACGTGCTCCACCAGTTCCTGAATCTCCTGCTTCGGCGCGGGGGTCAGCAGGCTCACGATGATGATCACCGCGAAGCCCAGAGGCACACCCCAGATGCCGGCCGAGATCGGCAGGATGCCGAACCAGGTGTAGTCGGCCACAGGGCCGGTGACACCGAACACGCCACGCATCCAGGCTTGCGTCGTGGCCATGTAGTAGAACGTGATGCTCACGCCCGACAGCATGCCCAGCACCGCGCCCCACTTGCTGGCCCGCTTCCAGAAGATGCCGAGCACCAGCGCCGGGAAGAAGCCCGCCGCTGCGAGCGAGAAGGCAGCGGACACCAGGAACAGGATGTCGGCGATCTTCAGCGAAGCCACGTAAGCCGCGGCCACGGCCACCACGAGCAGCAGTGCCTTGGAGACCATCACGCGGCGCGCGGTCGGCGCATTCGGGTCGAGCATCTTGTAGTACAGGTCGTGGCTCAGCGCGTTGGCGATGGTCAGCAGCAGGCCGTCGGCAGTGGACAGCGCGGCAGCCAAACCACCGGCAGCCACCATGCCCGAGATGACGTAGGGCAGGCCTGCGATCTCGGGTGTGGCCAGCACGATGATGTCGCCACCGATGCGCATTTCACCCAGCTGGAAGATGCCGTCCTTGTTGATGTCGGCGATCGAAAGCAGCGACGGGTCGACCTTGGCCCAGGAACCGATCCAGGCCGGGAGTTGGTCGAACGGCGTGCCTACCAGGACGTTGAAGATCTCGTACTTCACCAGCACCGCCAGGGCCGGGGCCGTGAAGTACAGCAGGAAGATGAAGAACAGCGACCAGGTCACCGACTGCCGCGCTTCCTTCACCGAAGGGGTGGTGTAGTAGCGCATCAGGATGTGCGGCAACGCGGCCGTGCCCACCATCAAGCAGAACACCAGCGCCATGAAGTTGCGCCGGCTCTCGTTGAAAGCCTTCTGGGCTGCAGCGTCACCGTCGGGGTTGCCGGCGTAGGCCTGGGCGTGGCGCGGCATGCCGGCCAGGTCACGGCCGCGAGCGTCGGCAGCCGCCTTGGCAGCAGTCCACGCCTTCTTCGCGGAGTCCACGTCCTTGGGCAGCGCGGCCGCAGCCTTCTCGGCAGCGGCAATCGCATCAGGTGCGGCGTTGGCGGACTTCAGCTCGAACACTCTGGACTGCGCGGCAGCGGTGTCGGCAACCAGGGCGGCCGGCACATCCTTCAGCTTCGCGGCCAGCGTGTCCGACTGCGCCTTGAAGATGGCGATGACTTCCTTCTCCTTCGGGTCGGCGATCAGCTCCGCTTCCTTGGCCGTCACCTTCTGCAGTTGTGCGCCGTAGATGGCCTGCGGGATGGGCACGCCGGTCTGCTTCACGCTCAGCCACACCACCGGGATCATGTAGGCCACGATCAGGATGATGTACTGCGCCACCTGCGTCCACGTCACGGCGCGCATGCCGCCCATGAACGAGCACACCAGGATGCCGGCCAGGCCCACGAAGACACCGACCTCGAAGGCCAGGCCCGAGAGGCGCGCGGTGATCAGGCCCACGCCGTAGATCTGCGCCACCACGTACACGAAAGACACCAGGATGGCGATCAGGATGCCGACGAAGCGCGCCGCGTTGCCTTCATAGCGCGCGCCCAGGAAGTCGGGGATCGTGAACTGGCCGAACTTGCGCAGGTAGGGCGCGAGGAACAGCGCCACCAGGCAGTAGCCGCCGGTCCAGCCCATGATGAAGGCCAGACCGCCGTAGCCACTGAGGTACAGCGTACCGGCCATGCCGATGAAGGACGCGGCGCTCATCCAGTCGGCGCCCGTGGCCATGCCGTTGTAGACGGCCGGCACGCGACGACCGGCGACGTAGTACTCGGCCGCGTCGTTGGTGCGGCTCATGATGCCGATGCCGGCATACAGCGCCACGGTGGCGGCCAGAAAGGTGAGACCGATCGCTGAACGCGAAAGGCCCATCTGCTCGGCGATGGCCAGCACGATCACGAAGGCAATGAAGCCCCCGGTGTACCAGGTGTAGACCTTGTTCAGGCCTTTCTTGAAGGCCGCATTGGCCTCCTTGTTGGAAACCCCTGCCTGGGGTTCGAAGCTCAAGCCTGCCATGTCATTCCTCCTCGGCGACGCCGTGCTCGATGTCGAGCTTGTTCATGTAGTAGGCGTAGAAACCGATGATGGCCACATAGACCACCAAGGCGCCCTGCGCCGCCACCCAGAAGCTGAAAGGCCAGCCCGCCATCGTGAAGCTCAGGTCGCGGGCGAAGTACGCCACGACATAGGTCACCACGAACCAGATTGCCAGCAGGATCGATGTGATCCTGAGGTTCTTGCGCCAGTAAGCCTGGTGGTTCTCGCTCACCTTCATCGTCGTTACCTCTCGTTGGGTTGTGTGCCCGGAATGGGGCTGCTTCAGGAAACCTTGCCGACGAGCAAGCCCGTCTCGCGCTCAAGCTGCGCCGCGACCTTGGGCTCGAAGCCCTTCAGATGGCGGATGATCTTTGCGGCCTCTTCGGGCTGCTGACGGTCGATGTGCACCCGTGCCAGCTGGTACCAGCCGTAGGGCGACATGGGTTGCAGTTCGGTGTTCTTCTTGAGCGCGGCCACGGCCTCGTCGTAGCGCTGCTGGCGGATGAGCACCAGGCCCAGTCCGTACCAGGCGCGGTCGAGCTTGGGGCTCAGTTCGGTGGCGCGGCGAAAAGCCAGTTCGGCCTCGTCGAAGCGGCCCAGGTCTTCCAGCATGTAGCCGTGGTTGAACCAGGCGCCGGCGCTTGTGGGGTTCAAGGTCAGCAGACGTTGCGAATCGGCCAGCGCGGCCAGCTTCTGGCCGCTTTCCATCAGCAGGTGGGAACGGCTGGCCAGCACATAGGTGTCGTCGGGCCAGTGCGCGTGCATGCGGTTGAAAGTGGCCAGCGCGGCGGCCTGACGGCCCAGCACCAGCAGCGACACCGCGCGCAGCTTGCTTAAGTAGTAATCGAACGACTTCATTGACAACCCACCATCTTGTTGTTGAGGCAGTAATTCACCTTCTCGAAGGTGACGATCAACCACAGCACCGCCAGCAGGAAGAAGGCCACGAAACCCACCTGGTGGTCGCCCACCTGACGCGGCGTGATGAATCGTGCGCCGGCGATGAACGGTCGTGTCAGGATCTTCAGTAACTGATAGAAAAAGTTCGACTCGCGCTTTTCTCCGGCCAGCATTGCCAGGAAGCCCTGACCCAGTAGCGCCATCAGCGCAATTTCGCAAATCAGCTTTACTGCAGACAAGAACAGGAGCACAAGAAACCCAGCTTTATGAGGAGTACCTGACTGTTTGTGGGGGGGCTTACGCATTTCTGACGTGGACGTCTCTACCGAGGGCAAGCACCGCTGGGTCTTTCCCTAAGCCGGCGGCGCCTAAACTACGGTCTCTGTCTGCCCGCGAGCCCCCCATGCCCCTGTTCTGGAAGCCTTACAAGTCCGAAGTGACGACCTTCATCGAGGAATTGAAGGCCAGGAAGCCCACGCTCGAAGCCGAACAGCGCGCCGGCCGCGCCTTGCTGTGGGACCGCAACCTCGACCGCCGCGAGCAGGCCGAGTGGGAAGACGCCGCAGTGCCGCAGCAACCCTACGTCTACCAGACCAAGACCTGAACCTGCAGTTCGTGGAAGAGCCCGCGCTGATGGCCGGCCCCGACGCACCGCCGATGCCGCAGGTGGTGGACCAGGTGGCGGTGGCCCGCCTGTACGGCGAGCCGCTGTTCCGCATGCCGCACGACCTGTACATCCCGCCCGATGCGCTGGAGGTGTTCCTGGAGGCCTTCGAGGGCCCGCTGGACCTGCTGCTGTACCTGATCCGAAAACAGAACTTCAACATCCTCGACATCCCGCTGGCCAGCGTGACGCGCCAGTACCTCGAGTACGTCGAGCAGATCCGCAAGCACAACCTGGAACTCGCCAGCGAGTACCTGTTGATGGCGGCGATGCTCATCGAGATCAAGAGCCGCATGCTGCTGCCGCCGAAGAAGTCGGTGAACGGCGCAGAGCCCGAAGACCCGCGTGCCGAACTCGTGCGACGGCTTGTGGAGTACGAACAGATCAAGCTCGGCGCTGCGAAGCTGAACGCGCTGCCGCAGCTGGGCCGCGACTTCCTGCGCGCCCAGGTGCACATCGAGCAGAGCCTGGCCCCGCGCTGGCCCGATGTGAGCCCCGACGACCTGCGCACCGCGTGGCGCGAAATCCTGCAGCGCGCGCGGCTGAACCAGCATCACACCATCAGCCGCGAGCAACTCAGCGTGCGTGAACACATGAGCATCGTGCTGCGGCGGCTGCAGGGCCGGCGTTTCGTCGAGTTCGAAGACCTCTTCGACACCACCCGCGGCATGCCGGTGCTGGTGGTGACGTTCCTCGCGATGCTGGAGCTGGCCAAGGAGAGCCTGCTGGAAGTGACACAGGCCGAGGCCTTTGCGCCGATCTACGTTCGCCTGGCGTACACACCGAGCTGACACCGCGCCGCGCGTTGCTTTGCCGTTCAGGCCACGCTCAGTGCGCCTGCTCCCAGTTCGGCCCCACGCCCACTTCGGCCAGCAGCGGCACCTTCAGCTGCGCCACGCCGGCCATCAGACGCGGGATGGCCTCGCGCGCCCACGGCAGTTCGGCCTCGGGCACTTCCAGCACCAGTTCGTCGTGCACCTGCATCACCATGCGCGTGGCGCGGCCCTCGTCGTCCAGCGCCTTCTGCACCGCGAGCATGGCCAGCTTGATGAGGTCGGCCGCCGTGCCCTGCATGGGCGCGTTGATGGCCTGACGCTCGGCACCCGCCTTGCGCGGGCCGCTGCCGCCGAGGATCTCGGGCAGGTAGATGCGGCGGCCGAAAAGGGTTTCGACGTAGCCGCGCTGGGCAGCGCCGGCACGCGTGTCGTCCATGTAGCGCTTGACGCCCGCGAAGCGTGCGAAGTAACGGTCGATGTAGTCCTTGGCTGCCTTCTGTTCGATGCCGAGGTTGTTGGCCAGGCCGAAGGCCCCCATGCCGTAGATGAGCCCGAAGTTGATGACCTTGGCGTAACGACGCTGCTCCGAACTCACCTCAGCCACGGGCACGTTGAATACCTCGCTGGCCGTGGCGCGG
>JBBSCV010000117.1:0-10662 GCA_038249925.1 Burkholderiales bacterium | reverse complement strand
GCGGCCTTCTTGGCTGCGGCCTTTTTCGCCGGAGCTGCCTTCTTGGCGGGCGCTGCCTTCTTCGCAGGGGCCGCAGCCTTCTTCGCAGCAGCCTTCTTCGCCGGTGCAGCCTTCTGGGCCGGGGCTGCCTTCTTTGCGGGAGCCTTCTTGGCCGGAGCGGCCTTTTTTGCAGTTGCCATAACGATCTCCTTGATCAAGTTACAAAAGGCTCCGCGCTGCTGTAGGTCGCAGCGCAGAGATCCACCGCCCGGTGGTCTGCTGGAAGGTTTTCACCCCCAGCGGTTGCCCCAGTGCGGTGAACGGGGACGCGAGCTCGGCTGTTGATGCCGGTCTGTGCCTGCCTTGGCTCGCAATGCTTGATCTCTTTCGTGCACCCGCCGCCGCCACGTCTTTGCGTGGTGCGGTCTGCGAGTGCTGCGGGTTGCCGGTCATGGGCTTCGCGTTCAGTCCCACGCCAGCGCGCCGCCGGTCTGGTAGTCGATGACACGCGTCTCGAAGAAGTTGCGCTCCTTCTTCAGATCGATCATCTCGCTCATCCACGGAAACGGGTTCTCCTCATTCGGGAACAACGCCTCCAGGCCGATCTGCTGCGCGCGACGGTTCGCGATGTAGCGCAGGTAGCCCTTGAACATGCTGGCGTTCATGCCCAGCACACCACGCGGCATGGTGTCCTCGGCGTACTGGTACTCCAGCTCGACCGCCTTCTCGAACAGCGCCTTGATCTCGGCCTTGAAGACGGGCGTCCAGAGGTGCGGGTTCTCGAGCTTGATCTGGTTGATGACGTCGATGCCGAAGTTGCAGTGCATCGACTCGTCGCGCAGGATGTACTGGTACTGCTCGGCCGCGCCAGTCATCTTGTTCTGACGGCCCAGCGCCAGAATCTGCGTGAAGCCGACGTAGAAGAACAGGCCCTCCATCAGGCAGGCGAAGACGATCAGGCTCTTCAGCAGCGTCTGGTCGGTTTCCGGCGTGCCGGTGTGGAAGTGCGGGTCCATGATCGCTTCGATGAAGGGGATCAGGAACTCGTCCTTGTCGCGGATCGACTTCACCTCGTTGTAGGCGTTGAAGATCTCGCTCTCGTCCAGGCCCAGGCTCTCGACGATGTACTGGTAGGCGTGGGTGTGGATGGCTTCTTCGAAGGCCTGACGCAACAGGAACTGTCGGCATTCGGGCGCGGTGATGTGGCGGTAGCTGCCCAGCACGATGTTGTTCGCGGCCAGCGAATCGGCGGTGACGAAGAAGCCGAGGTTGCGCTTGACGATGCGGCGTTCGTCGTCGGTCAGGCCGTTCGGGTCTTTCCAGGTCGCGATGTCGCGCGACATGTTCACCTCTTGCGGCATCCAGTGGTTGGCGCAGGTGGCGAGGTACTTCTCCCACGCCCACTTGTACTTGAACGGCACCAACTGGTTGACGTCGGTCTGGCCATTGATGATTCGTTTGTCCGCTGCATTCACGCGCCGATGGCTGACCACGGCCTTGTTGGCGACGGCAGCGACCGAAGACGGCGGCGCAACGGACTGCGGATCGGTGGGCGCGCTTGCGGGTGCGTTCTCAGAGACGACCTCGAATGCAGCGCTTGCAGGCTTTGCCGACAGGGGCTCGAACGCCGGCGACGGCAGCGCCGCGCCAGGCTCTTGTTTCGGTGTGCTCTGAACTTCGTCTTCCCAGACCAGCATGTGTGTACTTCCAATTCAATGCGAATTATCGGAGTGTTGTGCACGAACACCAAGCATTGCTTGACATCGCACACCTCTCGTTGTTGCAGCAGCGCATCGACCTTGCTTCATGCAGAGCCGATGCGTGCCATCGGTCTCACGTCAGCGTCACTGGCAGGCCTCGCAATCGGGGTTGTCGATGGAGCAGAACTTGACATCGCTCGCGGGTTCGGAAGGCAGTGCCGAAGCAGCCGAAGGCGCAGCCGCTGCGCCACTGGCTGCCTTACCGAATGAGTTACCGCCATCACCCATCGACACCGCGTTCAGCTTACCTGCGGACACCGTGCTCTTCTCGCTGTAGGTCGCGCTGGTGGTGCGAAGGTAGTAGGTGGTCTTCAGGCCGCGCAGCCACGCCAGCTTGTAGGTTTCGTCGAGCTTGCGACCCGAGGCACCGGCCATGTAGATGTTGAGAGACTGCGCCTGGTCGATCCACTTCTGGCGGCGCGAGCCGGCCTCCACCAGCCAAGAAGGCTCGACCTCGAAGGCCGTTGCATACAGACGCTTCAGCTCTTCCGGCACACGGTCGATGGGTCGCAGCGAGCCGTCGAAGTGCTTCAGGTCCATCACCATCACGTCGTCCCACAAGCCGAGCTTCTTCAGGTCGCGCACGAGGTACTCGTTGACGATCGTGAATTCGCCCGACAGGTTGCTCTTCACCGACAGGTTGCCGAAGCTCGGTTCGATGGAGGCGTCGACGCCGATGATGTTGCTGATGGTGGCGGTGGGCGCGATGGCCACGCAGTTGCTGTTGCGCATGCCGTGCTCGGCAATGCGGGCACGCAGCGCGTCCCACTGCAGCGTGACGCTGCTGTCCACTTCCAGGTAGCCACCGCGCGCTTCACGCAGCAGCGCCAGGCTGTCTTGCGGCAGGATGCCGCGGTCCCACAGGCTGCCGCGGTAGCTGCTGTAGCGGCCCCGCTCGGCAGCAAGTTCAGTGCTGGCCCAGTAGGCGTGGTAGCACACCGCTTCCATCGAACGGTCGGCGAACTCCACCGCTTCCGGGCTGGCATAAGGCAGGCGCAGTTCGTACAGGCAATCCTGAAAACCCATGATGCCCAAACCCACCGGGCGGTGACGCAGGTTGCTGTCGCGCGCCTTCTTCACCGCGTAGTAGTTGATGTCGATGACGTTGTCGAGCATGCGCATCGCGGTGGCGGTGGTGCGCTTGAGCTTTTCATGGTCGATCGACTTCACACCATCCACGTCTTTCAGGTGCTGCGACAGGTTCACGCTGCCGAGGTTGCACACCGCAATCTCGGTGTCAGACGTGTTCAGCGTGATTTCGGTGCACAGGTTGGAGCTGTGCACCACGCCCACATGGTTCTGCGGGCTGCGCACATTGCAGGCGTCCTTGAAGGTGATCCAGGGGTGACCGGTCTCGAACAGCATCGAGAGCATCTTGCGCCACAGGTCCTTGGCCTCCATGCGCTTGAAGAGCTTGATCTCGCCGCGGTCGGCCTTGGCCTCATACGCCGTGTAGGCTTCTTCGAAGGCCTGGCCGAACTTGTCGTGCAAGTCAGGGCAGGTGCTGGGGCTGAACAGCGTCCAGGGGCCGCCTTCCATCACACGGCGCATGAACAGGTCGGGAATCCAGTTCGCGGTGTTCATGTCGTGCGTGCGGCGGCGGTCGTCCCCGGTGTTCTTGCGAAGCTCGAGGAACTCTTCCATGTCGAGGTGCCAACTTTCCAGGTACGCACACACCGCGCCCTTGCGCTTGCCGCCCTGGTTGACGGCCACCGCGGTGTCGTTGACCACCTTGAGGAAAGGCACGACACCCTGGCTCTTGCCGTTGGTGCCCTTGATGTAGGAGCCGAGTGCGCGCACGCGCGTCCAGTCGTTGCCCAGACCGCCGGCGAACTTGCTCAGCAGCGCGTTTTCCTTCAGGGCTTCGTAGATGCCGTCCAGGTCGTCGGCTACCGTGGTGAGATAGCAGCTGCTGAGCTGGCTGCGCCGCGTGCCGCTGTTGAAGAGCGTGGGCGTGCTGCTCATGAAATCGAAGCTGGACAGCACGTTGTAGAACTCGACTGCGCGCGCTTCGCGGTCGATCTCGCCCAGCGCCAGGCCCATCGCCACGCGCATGAAGAAGGCCTGCGGCATCTCGATGCGCACTTCTTCTATGTGCAGGAAGTAGCGGTCGTACAAGGTCTGCAGGCCGAGGTAGTCGAACTGCAGGTCGCGGCTGGCGTCGAGCGCGGCGCCCAGCTTGACGAGGTCGAACTGCAGCAGCTTCTCGTCCAGCAGTTCGGCCTCGACGCCCTTCTTGATGAACTGCGGGAAGTACTCGCCGTAGCGCGTGGCCATCTGGCCTTGCGTGACGTCCTCGCCCAGGATCTCGCGGCGGATGGTGTGCAGCAGCAGGCGCGCCGTGGCGCGCGTGTACGAGGGCTCTTTCTCGATGAGCGTGCGCGCGGCCATGATGGCGGCCTTGAAGACCTCGTCGATCGGCACGCCGTCGTACAGGTTGCGGCGCGTCTCGGCCATGATGGGCTCGGCCTTCACGTCGGCACCCAGGCCGGCGCAGGCAGCTTCCACCAGATCACGCAGCGCCTGCATGTCCAGCGGCACGCGCTGGCCGTCTTCGGTGACGAAGAGCTCGGGCGCCTTGGTCACGGCCGGCGCACCCTGGCGCGCGCGCTCTTGCGCACGGCGCTCGCGGTACAGCACGTAGGCGCGGGCCACCTCGTGGTGGCCACTGCGCATCAGCGCCAGTTCGACGTGGTCCTGCACGTCTTCGATGTGGAAGGTGCCACCGCCCGGGCGGCTGCGCAGCAGCGCGCGCACCACGCCTTCGGTCAGGCGCTCAACGGTTTCGCGCACGCTGGCCGAGGCCGCGCCCTGGGTGCCATGCACCGCCAGGAAGGCCTTCATCAGCGCCACCGCGATCTTGTTCGGCTCGAAGGACACCACCGCGCCGTTGCGGCGGATGATCTGGTAGCCGGCATAGACCACATTGGCAGCACCGGTGGCACCGGCCGTGGCGGCAGTGCCGGTGGCCACGGGTCTGGCGGTGGTGGCCGGTGCGAAGTTGGTGTTCTGGGCAGCTTGCATTCAATCCCCTGTAGTCGTTCGTTTGTTTGTTCGATCGGATCGATCGGGTCGATCGGGTTGCTCTGCCTTGCGGCAGGCTCAACGCCCGTCATGTGGGCTGCGGGTGCGCGGTCCGGCGCTTGAGATGGGTTGTGGCCGGGTCGGCAAGCCAGTTCAGCAAACTGCGTTGGCAAAGATGCAAGCCGATCGCCTTGCGCATGCGTCAAATGAGCTCACAGCGCACCGGTATGCCGACCACCTGAGGGCCTCGAAGAGGCTCGGCAGTTGCAGGTCGATGTGGCTGAGAGCCTAACACGTGCAGGCACTATATCTGGGGTGCCGCCCCCCTTCAAGCCACTACGGCTAGTGTTTGATGGGTGCTTGCCCCAATGCCGCGCGATGCTGCAGCGCCCCATCGCACCGGCCTTCCCGACCCCCAGCGCGCGATAGGCCGCACGCTCGCGGCATGTGCCTGCGCGAGGCCGCGCGATGCCTTGCAAAAACCGTGCAATCACACCGTCAACCCGCATGGCGCGGGGGTTCAGGGCTGGGCTCGAGGGCTGCCGGAGGGGCGGCACCGCACCCGCCCACTTTCTTCAGTCACTTTCGTTATCAGCCGCACCGACACCCAGGCGTGCCATGCGATAACGCATCTGGCGCAACGACAAGCCCAGGCTGGCACCCGCGGCGGTGCGGTTGTAGCGGTGGCGCGCCAGCGCTCGCTCGAGGATCTCGCGCTCGACACCGTCCAGATGCGCTGCCAGGTCGTTCGGCAGCGTCGTGGCAATGGGTGCTGATGCTGATGTCGATGCCAACGGCATCGGCACGGTCGCCTCTTCGCCGTCAGTCGCGGCCGCAGCCGCGCCAGGCGCGTCATCGAGCACGCCTTCGGGCAAGCCGATGTCGTCTTGCTCGATGCGCGGTGAGCTCGACAGCGCCAACGCGCGGTGCAACAGGTTCTCGAGCTCGCGCACATTGCCGGGGAAGCCGTAGCGCGCCATGCGCAGCAGCGCCGCGTGCGACAGCGTCGGTGCCGGGCTCACGCCAGCGTCGCGTGCAATGCGTACCAGCACGCTGGCGCAGAGCGCCGGCAGGTCGGCCAGGCGTTCGCGCAGCGGCGGCATCGTGATGCGAATGACGTTCAGGCGGTAGAACAGGTCTTGACGGAAGCGGCCGGCCTGAACCTCGGCTGCCAGGTCCTTGTGCGTGGCGCTGACGATGCGCACGTTGACCGGCGCTTCCGCCACGGCGCCCAGCGGCCGCACCGCGCGCTCTTGAATCACGCGCAACAGCTTGCTCTGCATGGCCAGCGGCAGGTCGCCGATCTCGTCGAGAAAGAGCGTGCCGCCCTGCGCTGCCTGGAAGAAACCCTCGCGGTCTTCGTTGGCACCGGTGAAGGCGCCCTTGCGATAGCCGAAGAACTCGGCCTCCAGCAGGCTCTCGGGAATGGCGCCGCAATTCACCGCCACGAAGGGCAGCGCGCCGCGCGGCGAGACCTCGTGCACCGCGCGCGCCACCAGTTCCTTGCCGGTGCCCGATTCGCCGCACACCAGCACCGGCGCCATGCTGTGCGCCACCCGTTCGATGAGCGCCCGCACCTGCTGGATGGACAGCGCCGCACCCACGATGCGTTGCAGCGCGGGGTGCACGGTCGCCCCGCCCTGCGCCGCACCTTGGGGCGCTGCAGGCGCCGCAGCCCCTGTGCGCAGCGGCGCGAGCGCGGCCGACGCAGGCGTGCGCCCCAGCGCAGACGCCACGGCGGCGCGAAACTGACGCAGATCGACGGGCTTGGTCAGGTAGTCGTAGGCGCCGGCCTTCAGCGCTTCAACGGCGTTCTCCGGCGACCCGTAAGCCGTGATGACGATGGCCTTCTCGGGCCGGCTGGCTTCTTCCATGCGCCGCAGCAGGTCCAGGCCGGTGCCGTCGGGCAGGCGCATGTCGGTGATCACGAGTTGATAGCCCCCGACAGGGCGGCTTTCCAGCAGCGCCCAGCCCTCGGCCACCGAGGCCGCGCTCTCGACGTCGTAGCCCTCGCGCACCAGCGTCAGCTCGTACAGCGTGCGCAGGTCGGGTTCATCGTCGACCACCAGCAAGCGTGCGTTGCCAGCGGGTCCGGCTGCGGGGTGAACGGGCGGGCTCATGGCATCGATGCGGTGGTGGGTGCGGTGGTGGGTGCGGTCGTGAGTGCGGTGGTGAGTGCGGTGGTGAGTGCGAGTCAGCGCGGCTCCAGCGGCAGGGGGTGGGCGGCGTCGGGCAGCGCGGCGCGGCGCAGGTTCACGACGAACTCGTTGCGCAGACGCTCGGCAGCCGGGCGCGGGCGGTACTCGATGCTGGCGCCATAGCGCTCGCAAAGCTCACGGCAAATGTACAAGCCGAGACCCGACCCCCGGCTGCGCGTGCTGGAGAAGGGCTCGAAGAGATGGCGCTCGACCTCGGGCGGAATGGGCGGGCTGTCGCTCAGCACCGAGATCTGCACGCTGTTTTCGTCGCGGGCCACCAGACGCAGGAAGATGGCGCCGCGGCCTGCACCGGCATGGCGGTGCGCGTTGTCGAGCAGGTTCACCAGCACGCGGCGCAGGTGTTCGGGGTCGAAGATCACGCCCAGCGGCGCGGTGGGCAGTTCGGCGCGCAGGCGGCTGTCAGGAGCCAGCGGCACACCCACCGTGCGCGCCCACTCAGCGGCCGCACCCGCCACCGTGGCGCTGGCGTCGATGGCACGCAGCTGCGGCGCCGCACCCGGGGCGACTTCCATCACGTCGTCCACCAGGCGCTTCAGCCGTTCGACGTTGTCGGCCACCATTTGCGCCAGCCGCTGCTGATCCGGCGGCAACCCGTCCTCCAGCAACAAGGCATTGGCCTGCGAAATGGCGGCCAGGGGGTTGCGGATTTCATGCGCGATGCCGGCCGACACGCGGCCCATCGCGGCCAGCTTCTCTTGCCTGATGCGTGCCTGCAGCGTGCGCAGATCTTCTATCAGCAGCACCGCATAGGGCTCGGCAGCGCTGGCTTCCGAAGACGGCGTTTCGGCCCCGGCGTCGGCACCCCGTTCGAGCACCCGGCCGCGCATGAAACGCACACGCAGGCGCAAGATGCGGGTGTAGCCCTCGCCGAAGCTCAGCATCACGTCGCGGCCGGCCTCGGGCCATGTGCCTTCCGCCAAGGCCTGCGCCACCGCGCCCAGCAGCGCAGCCCAGGCGGGGTTCAGGTCCAGCACGAAGGGCGCGGGTGCGTGCAGGCCCTGGTCGACCAGCAGCGCGCGCGCGGCGGGGTTGGCGGCCCGCACCCGCATGCGGCGGTCGACCACCAGCACGCCATCGGCCATTTCTTCGATGACCAGGCGGTTCAACTGCGCTTGTTGCCGAGCCAGTTCCAGGCTGCCACGCGCAGCCAGTTCTTCGCGTGCCAGTCGCCCGGCGAGTTCACCGGAAAGCAGGGTGATGACGAACATGCCGAGCCCCGCCAGGCCCGACTGCAGCATCAGCGGTGCGGCGGCGTCGCCGCCCAGGCCGGCGCGCCAGGCCGCCAGCAACAGCACCAGCGACACCCCCGCTGCCGTGCCCAGCGCCAGCAGGCGCGAGGTCAGCACACCGGCCATCAGCACGGGCAGCACCAAGAGCGCAGCGTAGTTCAGTGAGGTGCCCACCTCCACCAGGTGCAGCAGCGAGAACGCCAGCAGGTCGACGCCGATGGTGGCCAGCCACTGACGGCGGCGCTGCCAGCCTTGCGACTGCGGCTGCGCCAATGCACCGAAGCGCGGCAGCAGCCACAGCGTCACGGCCTGCACGCCGTACAGCAGCGAGATCAGCGTCAGCCATTCGGCAGGCCGCGTGCCCAGCAGGCTGCCCGCGCCCTGCACGCCCACCAGGCCCAGGCCGATGACGGCGCGCGCAGCGGCATAGGTGCGGTAGACGCGGGCCAGCGCGTCGTCCTGCGCGTGCACGATGCGGCGCGCCTGGCGCAGCAAAAAACGGCTGTCGGTCGAGGCCTCGCCCGATGCCAGCCAGCCGGCATCGAAGAATGACTCGCCGCTGACCGAGGCGTCTGTCGCGCCGAAGCTGGGGAAGAGGGTGTCGTCGCGGCGGCGCCCGCCGGGGCTCGAGCCACCGCCGCGCCGCTCTGTTCGTCGCCTGTCGCCCTGGCGGCGGTTGGCGTCCGACGCGCCCATGCCGGCGTCGCTGGCGTTCAGCGCGGGCCGGCCAGGCGATGCGCCTCGCCGCAGAAGGGCCGGCCGGCTGCATCGGTCAAAGCCTCTGCCTGTGGCAGGTGCACGCCGCAGTGCGCGCACGCAAGCATGGGTGTGGGCTTGTCGACGGGCCTGTCGGCGGGCTTGTTGCCGGGTTTGCCAGAGCGATCGTCGTCGCGCGGCCTGTCGTCGGCAGAGCGGGCGCGCCTCAGCCACCAGATCGCCAGGCCCACGACGGCCAACAAGATCAGCACCTTGATCATGGCGCGGCACCCGGTACGAGCAGCACTTCAACGACGAAACGAGAGCCTGCATAGCCCAGCAGCAGCAGCACGGCGCCGGCGTACAGCCAGCGTGTGGCACGGCGGCCGCGCCAACCACGCAGGTGGCGGCCCAGCAGCAGCGCCGCAAACACCGCCCAGGCCAGCAGGGAGAACACGGCCTTGTGGTCGGCCCAGCTCCAGTGCACGGTGTAGGCCACACCCAGCACCAGCGTGGCCGTCAGCACCGCGAAACCGGCTTCGACGAAGTGGAAGGTGACACGTTCCAACTGCAGCAGCGGCATGCCCATGGCGCTGGGCCCCAGCGCCTGAAGCCGGCCCGCCGACCCGCCCGCGCGAAGGCGGCGCTCGGCGGCGTCCAGCATCAAGGCGTGAAAGACCGCGGCGCCGAAGAGCCCGTAGGCACTGACGCCGAGGACAAAGTGCAGGGGCGCCAGGGTCGAGGTGATGGGCCGCACCTCGCCCGGGAAGGCGGCCATCACGCCAACGGCCAGCACGCCCGCTGCGGCCAGGCCGCGGCGGGCCGTCAGCAGCGGCGCGAAACGAATTTCCACCGCATAGACGGCAATCACGAGCCACACCGTGATGCTGAGCACCGGCGCAAAACCCAGGCGAGCACCGGGCTGCGGCAGGCCGATGCCGGCGATGTCGATCACCAGCAGCACGCCGTGCAGCACCCAGCCGCCCAGCAGGGCTGCGGCCGAGAAGCGCTGAAGCGCAGCCAAGGGCAGCGCCGCCAACCCATACAGCGTCAACGCCATGACCACAAGCAGCAAGCCGCCGCCCGGGGCCAACACGGGGGACGCGGTCGATAGAATCATTGCGACAGTGTAATGACCGCGCGCCTTTTCACGGCGTCGTGGGCCCGACCTCTTCCCCCACCTGCCCAGCCATGGCCTCGACCCTTTCAGACCGCCTGTCCAAGCTGGTCAAGACCATGCGCGGCCAGGCGCGCATCACCGAAGCCAACGTGCAGGACATGCTGCGCGAGGTGCGCATGGCCTTGCTGGAGGCCGACGTCGCACTGCCCGTGGTGCGCGACTTCGTTGCCCGCGTGAAGGAAAAAGCACTCGGCACCGAGGTCGCCGGATCGCTGAACCCCGGTCAGGCGCTGGTGGGCATGGTGCACAAGGAACTCGCCGCGACCATGGGCGAGGGCGTCTCCGACATCAACCTGGCAGCCCAGCCGCCGGCGGTCATCCTGATGGCCGGTCTGCAGGGCGCGGGCAAGACCACGACGACTGCCAAGCTCGCCAAGCACCTGATCACCAAGCGCAAGAAGAAGGTGCTCACGGTCTCGGCCGACGTCTACCGCCCGGCCGCCATCGAACAGCTGAAGACGGTGACGGCGCAGGCCGGCGCCGAGTGGTTTCCGTCCGACCCGACCCAGAAGCCGCGCGACATCGCGCTGGCCGCGTTGGACCACGCCAAGCGCCACTATTTCGACGTGCTGCTG
>JBBSCV010000116.1:0-10780 GCA_038249925.1 Burkholderiales bacterium | reverse complement strand
TGGCGGCACGGCCGCGCTGGCGCTGGCCACCAGGCACGCCTGCACGGCCTGCCACGGTGTCGAGAACAGGATCGTCGGGCCGAGCTTCAAGGAAATTGCAACCAAGTACGCTGGGCGCGTCGACGCCGAGGCCTACCTTGCCAGCAAGATCAAAGGTGGCGGTCAAGGGGTATGGGGCACGATCCCCATGCCCGCCCAAAGCCTGCCGGACAATGAGGCCAAAGCCCTGGCTGCGTGGTTGGTGGCAGGTGCGAAGAAATAGTCTCTCGCTTGGGGTTCGCCCGCTTTGGCGAACGCGCCCCATTTATTACTCTCAGCAGATGAAGGAGTTCCCCATGTTCAATCGCCGTGATGTGCTCGCCCGGTCAGGCCAGATGGCCGCGCTGCTGGCCGGTGCCGGCCTTTTGCCGATGCAGGCGCAAGCCGCCTGGAACGCCGCCGCCTTCGAGATCAAGACCATGGCCGAACTGGCCAAGGCCATGGGTGCCAGCGCGCCGGTCGAGAGCAAGGATGTGGTCGTCACCGGCCCCGACATCGCCGAGAACGGAGCCGTGGTGCCGATCGGCGTTTCCACCACGCTGCCGGGCGTGAAGAAGCTGCTGCTGCTGGTGGAGAAGAACCCCAGCGTGCTGGCAGCGAGCTTCGACGTCACCGATGCCGTCGACGCTGCCTTCACCACGCGCGTGAAGATGGGCCAGTCATCCAACGTGATGGCCGTGGCCCTGATGAACGACAACCGCGTGCTGTTCTCGCAAAAGGAAGTGAAGGTCACGCTGGGCGGCTGCGGCGGCTGAGCCCCCTGTTTCCCATCGCGACCCGCTCGCTACCCACCCGCCCCGGACCCCACCCGAACACACCGATCAGGAGAAACACCATGGCAGACCCGATGCGCATTCGCGCCCAAGCCGCAGGCGACAAAGCCACCATTCGCGTTCTGATGAGCCACGAAATGGAGACCGGGCAGCGCAAAGACTCGGCCGGCAAGACCATCCCGGCCTGGTTCATCCAGGAAGTCACGGCCCGCCACAACGGCAAGCCCGTGCTCAGCGCCGAGTGGGGCCCCGCGATCTCGAAGAACCCCTTCCTGCAATTCAGCGTCAAGGGCGCGAAGGTCGGCGACAAGATCGCCGTCACCTGGAAGGACAACAAGGGCGAGACCCGCACCGACGAAGTGACCGTATCCTGAACCCGTCCCCCTGGTTTCCTGAAGAGAGATAACAACGATGAAAGTTTTCCGCATCATTTCCGCAGTGCTGGCGCTCATGCTGGCTGCCGGCGTGCAAGCGCAGAAGACGACGGCTGAAGGCATTGCCGAATACCGCAAGATGCTGGAAGACGGCAACCCCGCCGACCTCTTCGAAGCCAAGGGCGAAGAGCTGTGGAAAACAGCGCGCGGGCCGAACAAGGTCACGCTGGAAAAATGTGACCTGGGCCTGGGGCCTGGCGTGGTGAAGGGTGCGTGGGTGCAGTTGCCGCGCTACTTTGCCGACACGCAGAAGGTGCAGGACGTCGAGTCGCGTCTATTGAGTTGCATGGCAACGCTGCAGGGGTTCAACGCCGAAGAACTGGCCAAGACACCTTTCGGTCGCGGCGAGATGGCCAACATCACCGCGCTGGCAACCTGGATCGCGGCGTCTTCGCGCGGCCAGAAGTTCGCGCTGCCGCAATCTCACCCGGAAGAGCAGCGATTCTTCGAGCTCGGCAAGCGCGCGTTCTTCTTCCGCGGCGGGCCGATGGACTTTTCGTGTGCCGGCTGCCACGCCGTGGACGGCCAACGCATCCGCCTGCAAGACCTGCCCACCCTGACCAAGAACCCGGGTGACGGTGTCGGCTTCGCGGCCTGGCCGGCCTACCGTGTGAGCAACGGCCAGATGTGGAGCATGCAGCTGCGCCTGAACGACTGTTTTCGCCAGCAGCGTTTCCCTTACCCGGGGTTTGCCTCCGACTTGACGGTGGCCCTGGGCGTCTACATGGGCGTCAACGCCAAGGGCGCCCAGTCCATCGCGCCGTCCATCAAGCGTTGAACGCACAACCTGCAGAGCGGCACCTCATGAAGAAGCAAATCGTCCTCACCACCATCGGCGTCAGCCTCGTGCTTTTGGCGGGCTGCGCCACAGGCCCGAGCCCGGCCGAACTCGATCAGCAAGCGGCGGCCATGATCAAGGCAGCCTTTCGCGATCAGGGCATCGCCAAGGTCGACCGCATCCAGCAAGACCTGGGGCAGAGCGCATGCTCGTCCGACAAGCCGCCCAGCGAGGCTGTGGCCAAGCAGGTGGAAGCCGAAGCCCTGGCCAGCATCAAGTGGCCCACTTCCGGCCAGTACATCGGCGACTGGCGGGCAGGCGAGCGCCTGGCCCAGAACGGCCGCGGCATGACCTGGACAGACAGCACCACCGACACCGCCGCCAACGGCGGCTCTTGCTACAACTGCCACCAGATCAACAAGGCGGAAATCTCGTACGGCAACATCGGCCCTAGCCTGTGGAATTACGGCAAGTTGCGCGGTGTGAAGGACGTGACAGACCCGGTGTCGGCCGCCATCGTGCAGTACACCTGGGGCAAGCTGTGGAACAGCAAGGCCTACTCGGCCTGCTCGAACATGCCGCGTTTCGGCCATGCCAAGCTGCTGAACGAGAACCAGATCCGCGACATCATGGCGCTGCTGCTCGACCCGAAATCGCCCGTGAACCAGTAAGGCGCCCGCGCGAGCCGTCCGCTGCAAGCCCGCTGCGTGCGGGCTTCTCCGGCCGCACCATATCAATGATTGCTGAATCATGAATCTTTCGAAGCGCGACTTCCTCCAGGTGATGGCCTCGGCCTCGGCCGCAGGCCTGGCGCTGGGCCGCTACGCCGATGCCGATGCTGTCACCGCACAGCAGGGCCTGTACGAGCTGCCGGCTTTCGGCAACGTGTCGCTGCTGCACATGACCGACTGCCATGCGCAGCTGCTGCCGATCTACTTCCGCGAGCCCAGCGTGAACCTGGGCGTGGGTGCCATGCGCGGCGAATTGCCGCACCTCGTGGGTGAGCACCTGCTGAAGCGCGCTGGTGTGCGGCCAGGCACTGCCGCAGCGCATGCCTACACCTACATCGACTTCGAGAAAGCCGCGCGCCGTTACGGCAAGGTGGGCGGTTTTGCGCACCTGGCCACGCTGGTGAAGATGCTGAAGGCCAGCCGGCCCGGCGCGCTGCTGCTGGACGGCGGCGACACCTGGCAGGGCAGCGCCACCAGCCTGTGGACCAACGCGCAGGACATGGTCGACGCCTGCAAGCTGCTCGGCGTGGACGTGATGACCGGCCATTGGGAATTCACCTACGGCATGCAGCGCGTGAAGGAAATCGTCGAGAAGGACTTCGCCGGCAAGGTCGATTTCGTCGCCCAGAACGTCAAGACCAACGATTTTGGCGACCCCGTCTTCAAGCCCTACACGCTGCGCAACGTGAATGGCGTGCAGGTCGCCATCATCGGGCAGGCCTTCCCGTACACGCCGATTGCGAACCCGCGCTACATGGTGGCGGACTGGGCCTTCGGCATCCAGGACGAGAACATGCAGGCCATGGTCGACGAAGCGCGCGGCAAGGGCGCGCAGCTCGTCGTGGTGCTGTCGCACAACGGCATGGACGTCGACCTGAAGATGGCCAGCCGCGTGCGCGGCATCGACGCCATCTTCGGTGGCCACACGCACGACGGCGTGCCGGTGGCGGTGCCGGTGAAGAACGCAGGCGGCACCACGCTGGTCACCAACGCCGGCAGCAACAGCAAGTTCCTGGGCGTGATGGACTTCGACGTGAAGGGCGGCAAGCTGGTCGACTACCGCTACCGCCTGCTGCCAGTCTTTTCCAACCAGCTGAAGCCCGATGCCGAGATGGATGCGCTGATCACGAAGATCCGTGCGCCCTACCTTGGCAAGCTGAACGAGAAGCTCGCCGTCACCGACGGCCTGCTGTACCGCCGCGGCAACTTCAACGGCAGCTGGGACCAGCTGCTGTGCGACGCGCTGATCGACGTTCAGGGCGCCGACATCGCCTTCAGCCCCGGCTTCCGCTGGGGCACGAGCCTGCTGCCGGGCGACACCATCACGCGCGAGCTGATGATGGACCAGGTGGCCATCACCTACCCCTATGCCACGCTGACCGAGATGCGCGGCGAGATGATCAAGACCATCCTCGAAGACGTGGCCGACAACCTCTTCAACCCCGACCCCTACTACCAGCAGGGCGGCGACATGGTGCGCGTGGGCGGCCTCGGCTACACGATGACACCGGGCGAGAAGATGGGCGGCCGCATCAGCGACATGCGTCTTCGCGGCAGGGCCATCGAGGCCGACAAGACCTACAAGGTGGCCGGCTGGGCGCCGGTGGCCGAAGAGGCGAAAAGCGCGCCCGGCGTGAAGCCGGTCTGGGACGTGGTGGAAACCTGGCTCAAGGCGCAGGGTGGTCGCGTGCAGCCACGACGCATCAACACGCCTCGTCTGGTGGGCACCCAGGGCAATCCGGGGGTCGCTGCGGCCTGACGTTGCCGCCCGCTTCGTTCTCACAGTCAAGAAGGAGACCGTCATGCGCTTGAACCGTGTCATCACCGTTGCCGCACTCGTCCTGGCCAGCGCTTGCGCCTGGGCACAGGAACGCGTGGTCTACCACTTCGACAACGCCGCGGCGCAGGGTCTGAAAGGGCTGCGCAACATGCGCAACCATCTGGACGTGGAGCCCGCGGCCAAGCTCGTGGCGGTGGCGCATGCCGAGGGCGTGGACATGCTGATGGAGGGCGCCAAGGCCGACAACGGCACCCAGTACGCGTCATTGATCGCAGCGCTGGTCGCGCGCGGGGTGGTCTTCGAGGTCTGCGAGATCACGCTGAAGAACCGCAACCTGAAGAAGGAAGCCTTCATCCAGGAAGCCAGCTTCACGCCTTCGGGTGTGGCACGTGTGGCGCGTCTGCAGTTCCAGGGCGCGGCTTACATCAAGCCCTGAAACCGGCAGCCGGCGGCGGGTTCCTGACGATGTGGCTCGAAGCACTCATGGAGCGCCTGGGGGAGCCGGGCACGCTGGCGCTGGGTGCCTTGCTCATCGGCATGACTTTCGGCTTCATGGCCCAGCGCTCGCGCTTCTGCCTGCGTTCGGCCGTCATCGAGTTTGCGCGTCGTCATCCGGGAGGCAAGCTCACGGTGTGGCTGTTCGCGTTTGCCACCGCGTTGGCTGCCACGCAGCTGCTGGCGCTGGCGGGGCTGTTCGACGCCAGCGCAGCGCGCCAGATCTCTGCGCGCGGCAGCCTCTCGGGCGCTGCCGTCGGCGGGCTGCTCTTCGGCATCGGCATGATCCTGGCGCGCGGATGCTCCAGCCGCTTGCTGGTGCTGGCAGCGCAAGGCAACCTTCGCTCGCTGCTTTCGGGGTTGGTTTTTGCGGTCACGGCGCAGGCCGCACTGACAGGGGCCTTGTCGCCGCTGCGCGAGTTCATCTCGGGTTGGTGGACCGTGGAGGGCGGCACTGCGCGCGACCTCATTGCGCGCACCGGCATCGGCCACGGCGGCGCGTTGCTGTTCGCCTGCGTGTGGCTGATGGCGGCGGTGTTCTGGGCCCGGCGCCAACGTGTGGCGGTGTGGGGCTGGGCCGGTGCCATTGGCGTGGGCCTGGCGGTGGCCGCAGCCTGGTGGTTCACCTACGCCGTCGGGCAGCGCGCCTTCGACCCCCATCCCATCCAGGCGCTGAGCTTCACCGGTCCGTCGGCAGAAGTACTGAGCCGCGTGCTCTTCGTCAGCGACAAGCCATTTACCTTCGACGTCGGTCTGGTGCCCGGCGTCTTCCTGGGGGCCTTCCTGGCTGCAGCCCTGTTCGGCGAGCTCAAGCTCGAAGGCTTCGAGGGCGGCGCCAGCATGCGCCGCTACATCTTCGGCGCCATGTTGATGGGGTTCGGCGGCATGCTGGCCGGCGGCTGCGCGGTGGGGGCGGGCATTTCGGGGGCTGCGGTCTTCACGCTCACCGCCTGGGTCACGTTGTTGGCGATGTGGGCCGGCGCGACCGTCGCCGACCGTTTGATCGACCAACACCCTGCCCACACACAGGCAGAGCCCACCGCGCCTCAGGCGCCGTTGTCGCGCGCCTGAGCCGCCTGCCGGCGCCAGCTTCTCCGCCTGCTGTACCGAAGGTTTCGCCATGCGCCGTTCCCGCCAGCCTTCCAAGGTTTCGCTGCGTCAGCTGCTGGCCCTCGCCCTGGCGGTGGTCATGCGCATGACCGTCATCGCCGCCGCCGCTCCGGCGCTGGCGCAGCAGCCCACCGCAGCAGCGTCTGCGCGCGCCGAAGAAATCGTGCAAGGCCAGTGTTTCATCTGCCACGGCGTCGACGGCGAGAGTTCGAGCCCTGCCTTCCCGCGGCTGGCCGGGCAGAACGCTGCCTACGTGGCACGGCAGCTGTCGGACTACAAATCGGGCAAGCGCAAGAGCAGCACCATGCAGCCGATGGTGGAGGCGCTGAACGCCGACGACTTCCAGGCGCTGGGCGCGTTCTTCGCCAGCCGGCCGAGCCACGGCCATGAGGTGCAGGACCCCGAGCTCGCGCAGGTGGGCCGCTTCGTCTACCTGCGTGGCAACCCGTGGACGGGCGTGGCTTCTTGCGCCACCTGCCACGGCGCCGACGCCCGCGGCAGCCAGAGCTTGCCCCGTCTGGCAGGCCAGCACGCGCAGTACACCGAAAACCAGCTGCGCCTGTTCAACAAGCGCGAGCGCACCAATGACAACGCGGTGATGCACGGCATCGCCAGCAAGCTGAGCGAACTGGAGCTCAGGGCGGTGGCGGCCTACCTCAGCGGCCTGCAGTGAGCAAAGAAAAGCCCCGCGCCGCGTGAGCGGCATCGGGGCTGGCAGGCCACTGGCCCCGCGGTGGGGGCCCGGGGCGGGGCGCTCAGGCGAGCATGTCGTCCCAGATGTTGTCGGCCCAGCTCAACGCGTAGCGGCCTTCTATCTGGTTGGCCGCTGAAGAAACACCACCCGACCCCGGCACGGGCTTGAAGGTCTTGTCCTTGTCGTCGTACTGGTGCACCGAGGCCACGTGGATCACGTCCTTGGCCGTCACGAAGCTGTAGCAGGTGTTCATCACCACGGGCGTGGCGCTGACGGGTTCGCCTTTCAGCAGCTGGATGATGGCTGCCGCCGCCACCTTGGCATGCTGGTTGGCCATGTGGCCGCTCTTGGGCATGGCCGGTGCCGAGAAAGTGGCGTCGCCCAGCACGTGGATGCCCTTGGCGGCGGAGGCCTCCATCGTCAGCCAGTCCATGCCCACCCAGAGGTTGTTGACGTTCACCAGGCCTGCCGTGCGCGCGATGTCGCCGGCCCGCTGCGGCGGGATGACGTTCAAGACGTCGGCCTTCACTTCCTCGAAATCGAACTTGGCCACGGTGCCGGAAACTTCCCGCAGCTCGGCATTGGCGCGGTATTCGATGATGCCGGCGTAGTGCTGAGCAAAGGCGCGCTCGAACAAACCCTTCTTCGAGGTGATCTCGGGGTTGGCATCCATCACGAGAACCTTGCTCTTGGGCTTGGCCGTCTTCAGGTAGCTGGCCACCATGCAGGCGCGCTCGTAGGGCCCGGGCGGGCAGCGGTACGGCGCCCTCGGAATGCTCATCGCGAACACGCCGCCGTCGGGCATGTCCGTCAGCTGCTTGCGCAAGGCCACGGTTTGCGGGCCGGCCTTCCAGCCATGCACCACCCTGCCACTGTCCAGCGCTGCGGTCAGGCCACCCACCTGGTCGTTCATGAAGTCGACGCCGGGCGACAGCACCAGGCGGTCGAAGGGCAGTTCGGCACCGCTGGCCAGGCGAACTTTCTTCGAGCCGACGTCGACGGCCACCACTTCGCCTTGCATCACCTTCACGCCCATGGCCTTCAGGCCTTCGTAGCTGCGGGTGATGTCGCCGATCTGCTTGTAGCCGCCGACGACCAGGTTGCTCATGGGGCAGGAGACGAAGCTGGCGTTGCGCTCGACCAGCGTGACGTCGACATTGCCGCCCCACATGCGCAGGTAGCGCGCCGTGGTGGCGCCCCCGAAGCCGCCGCCGACGATGACGACCCGGCCGATGGACGGGCCGGCGGGGCCACCGGTGGCGCAACCGGCCAGGGCCAGGCCGCTTGCGGCGGCAGCGCCGGCCAGGAGCCGGCGCCGGGACGGGTGAATCTTGATTTGACTGCTGTTCATAGGTCGTGTTTGCGGGTCACTGCTTGGGCTTCTGCGCGGCGAAGTAGCCGGCAATGAGCTTGATCTGTTCTTCGGTATAGCCCTTGGAGATCTGATGCATGATCGTTGCGGGTTGGGCGCCGCTTCTGTAGTCGTTGACCATGGCAATGATCTTGTCCGCTTGCAGGCCAGCCAAGGGTTTCATCTCGCCACGCGCGTTGCCGTTGGTGCCATGGCAGTTGGCGCAGGTGGCAGCCAGGTTGCGGGCAAGGTGGGCATCCTGGGCCAGCACGGCCGCAGGGCCGGCCAGCAGGGCCATTGCGGCGGTGGTCTTCCAGAGTTTCATGGGTGCGTGTCTCCTGTACTGACGAGGTTGTGGCCATCCGCTGGCCGGGCTTGCTGGACCGCATTCTCGGAATATATTCGTGCATGCAAATCCAACGTATTCCCTGAGGCTGATGGAGCACGGTTGCTGATGGGCAAGCAGCACCACCCGCAGACGTGGACCCGCCGACACTGGTTGCAGGCAGCACCCGCCTGCGCGCTGCTGCCGGGCACGGCGCTGGCACTCGCTGGCAACGGCGCGCAGATCGAGTGGCCGCTGCTGCGTACCGTCGCCGGCCAGTTGCTGACGACTGCGCACTGGCAGGGCGTGCCATCGGTGGTGGTGTTCTGGGCCACCTGGTGCGGCTACTGCCGCCGCCACAACGCCCACGTCGACCGCCTGCACCGCAGCGTCGATGCGAGCCGCCTGCGGGTGCTCGGTGTGGCGCTGGACCCGAGCGCAGAGGTGGTGCGCCGCCATTTGCAGCAGACCGGATATGGCTTCCCGACGGTGGCCGACGGTGCCAGCCTGCGCGAGCGTTTCACTTCACGCCGGATGGTGCCGATGACGTGCACGGTCGGCGCTGACGGCAGGTTGCTGCAGGCCATTCCCGGCGAAATGAGGGAAGACGATGTGCTGGCCCTGGCCCGACTGGCGCTGCCCGCGCGCTGAAGCGCAGCCGGGTCTGTTGACGCGGGCTCAGAGGCTGAGAGTTTTTCGAGCGTGACCGAGCAGCGCGTCAAAAGGCGTCCGATCTAGGCGCAAAGCACAGCCATAGCTCGGGCTATGGCGCGCATTTGCAACGACGAGCGGGCGTCTTTTGGCGTGATGAGTGGGCATGATCGAAAGACTCTCAGCCTCTCAGACCATGCGTTCGAGACGCCAGCCTTGGTAGCGCAGCGCGCCCACGGCCCCGGCAACGATGCCGCCGAGCGCGATGAAGCTGCCGATGGACAAGGTGGAGACACCCGAGAGTCCCTGCCCGACGGTGCAGCCCATCGCCACCACGCCGCCCACACCCATCAGCGCCGCCCCGGCCAGGTGGTTCGCCAGGTCTTCGACGCTGCCGAAACCCTCCCAGCGGAAACTGCGGTCCCACAGTGACGTCAAGCAAGCGCCGACCGCCAGGCCGACCACGCTGACGATGCCGAGCGTCAGTCTCTTGGAGGCGTCGCTGAAATAGATCAGCCAGTCCAGCGTGTACGCCACCGGTGCGACCAGGCTCAGCGACTCCATGCGGCGCGAGTTGGTGCCCAGGAAGGCCTGCTCCAGCGTGTTGGGGTCTTCGGCGACATAGCCCAGCCGGCCGCTCACCCACCAAGTGGCTGCCACCGCGGCACCGATGCCGATGCCGCCCAGCAGCACCTCGCCGCTGCGACCTTCGGGCTTGCTCAGCACCCACAGCAACAACAGCAAGGCCAGCAGGGCACCCAGGCCCAGCGCGAGCGCAGGCGCCGGCAAGCCGAAGACAGCAGCGCCCAGCGAGGGCAGGTCTTGCCCGGTGGGCAGTTCGAAGTAGACCTTCTCGATGGTGTTCACCCGCAGCACGCCCGTGATGCCACGCAGCGTGATGAACGCAGCGAGCCCCAGCACCAGCATCACCACCAG
Source organism: Burkholderiales bacterium (assembly GCA_038249925.1). GTDB lineage: Bacteria > Pseudomonadota > Gammaproteobacteria > Burkholderiales > Burkholderiaceae_C > Rubrivivax. The sequence continues at coordinate 683 of JBBSCV010000116.1, read as the reverse complement.
GGCCTTGAGGTTGCCGCTGCCCAGGCGCAACAGGTTCTTGCTGCTGCAGCCCGAGGCCAGCACCATGCCGAAGCCGAACATCGCACCGCCCAGCAACGCCGACAACCACAGCACGCGCGGCGCGGCGTAGATGGAGTTGCTGGCCTGCACCCAACCCAGCGCCACCATCGCATTGAAGCCGAGCATGGCCACGGCAACGGCCAGTGCCCACATGCGGGCGCGTTCCCAGTCGCCCATGTTCACGACATCGGCGATGGCGCCCATCGTGCAGAAGCGGGTGCGCTGCGCGATGGCGCCGAAGACCACGGCGAGTGCAAAAGAGGCCCAGAGCACCCGGCTCGTGAGGCTTTGAATATCCACTGTTTCCATCGCGCAATTGTGGCTCGTGGCTTTCAGCTTGCGGCTTGCCTGCCGCAGCGGGCCCTGGCCTGCCGCGGGCTCAGCGGCTGGGTCGCGACACCAGGGTTCACCCGAAGCAGTACATTCGTCTCTGCAAATATCATTTGGGACTGATTCTGTATCGACCCTCGACTGGAACACCTTTGAAGATCGTCGCCTTTGCCGTTGTTGCCGCGTTGGCCATGAGCAGCCTGCCTGCGCTGGCCAGCCTCGAGCTTGCCGCCAAGAATGCCTGCACCGCCTGCCACGCGCCCGCCCGCAAAATTCTGGGCCCTTCGTATGCC
>JBBSCV010000115.1:0-10822 GCA_038249925.1 Burkholderiales bacterium | reverse complement strand
GACCAGCGCCATGGTGTGCTGGTTGTTCGTCGGCAGCGCCATTTTCTCAGCCGCCTTCGCGCTGCTGGGCGGGCAGGAACTGGTCGAGAACTGGGTCATGTCGATGAACCTGTCGAAGACCGAGTTCCTCATCCTCAGCCAAGTGATCATCTTCATCCTGGGCTGGCCGCTGGAGTGGACCGAGATCATCGTGATCTTCATGCCCATCTTCATCCCGCTGCTCGACAACTTCGGCGTCGACCCGTTGTTCTTCGGGCTGCTGGTGGCGCTGAACCTGCAAACCGCCTTCCTGAGCCCGCCGGTGGCGATGGCGGCCTTCTACCTGAAGGGCGTGAGCCCGCCCCATGTGACGCTGAACCAGATCTTCGCCGGCATGCTGCCCTTCATGGGCATCCAGATCATCGCCATCGTGCTGCTGTACCAGTTTCCGGCTATCGGCCTGTGGTTGCCGGAAGTGCTGTACAGGTGACAGCGTGGGCTTGCGCCGCTGCGGCGGCGCATGACAGGAGGGTCGCTTTGGCGGCGCAGGAGAAAAACCGCCGCTTCTGCGTCGCATAGAGAAAGGGCCGCAACTGCGGCCCTTTCTTGTTGATGGCGGCGCTGGGTGCCCGGTGGTCAGCGCGGTGGTCAGCGCGGCGCTTCAGCGCGCGAAAGAACGCCCGAACGCGAACACCGAGTTCGGCGCCGTCGTGCGCGGCGGCTTCACCACCGGCTGCGGCGAAATCGCTCGGCGCGCCGGCTTCAGGTCCACCACGCCGCCTTGAGCCTTCTGCTCATCCACCAGGGACTGCAGGGAAATGCCGGCCATGTGCTGCAACATGGTGGCGTTCAAACGCTGCCACAGCGCCTGACTCAGGCCGTCGGCAGCGCTTTCGCCCTCGGTGCTTTCCAGCGGGTCGTCGACCGATGAGACGATGTCGGCCACCGATATCTCGGACGTGGCGCGGCCCAGCGTGTAGCCGCCGCCGGGGCCGCGGGTGCTTTCGACGATGCCGTCGCGGCGCAGCCGGCTGAACAGCTGCTCCAGGTAAGACAGCGACACCTGCTGGCGTGCGCTGACCGTGGCCAGCGCCACGGGGCCGGCGGCCTCGCGCAACGCGAGGTCGATGAGAGCGTTGACGGCAAAACGGCCTTTGGTGCTCATGCGCATGCGAATCTCCTTGCAGTGGGCGTGCGTTCGATGACGCACCCATGCAATGTAGGGTCATCCATCACATACGTAAATTCGAAGTTTAGACAACATCACTTCGATAAACTCGAAGCATGAACTTCAAGCACCTGCACTATTTCTGGGTCACGGCCAAGGCCGGCGGCGTGGTCAAGGCCAGCGAGCAGCTGCACCTGACGCCGCAGACGCTGTCGAGCCAGATCAAGCTGCTGGAAGAGCGCCTGGGCCGCAAGCTCTTCCGCAAGTCCGGGCGCAAGCTCGAGCTCACCGACGACGGCCGCGTGGCGCTGCGCTATGCCGACGACATCTTCGCGCTGGGGCAGGAGCTGGAAGAAGAGCTGCGCGCGCGACGTGGCGGCGGCACGCAGGTCAGCGAGTTCCGCGTCGGCATCGAAGACGCGCTGGCCAAGACCGTGGCTTACCGCCTGCTGGAGCCGGCGCTGAAACTCGACGACCCAGTGCGGCTGATCTGCATCGAGGGCCAGTTCAACGACCTCATGGCGCAGCTGGCGCTGCACCGCATCGACCTCGTCATCGCCGACCAGCCGCTGACCAGCCGCCTCAACGTGAAGGCCTTCAACCATCCGCTGGGCTCGTCGGCGATGTCCTTCTACGCTGCGCCCGGGCTGAAAAAAACGCTGTCGGCAACTTTTCCGGCCTGCCTGAACGGCGCGCCGATGCTGGTGCCGGGTGGCACGTCTGCGGTGCGGCCGCAGTTCGACGCCTGGCTGACGCGCCATCAACTGCAGCCGCGCGTGGTGGGCGAGTTCAACGATGGCGCGCTGATGAAGGCCTTCGGCCGCGAAGGCGGCGGCATCTTCATTTCGCCCAGCGTCTGTGATGAAGAAACCTCCAGCCAGTACGGCGTGGACATCATCGGCCGCAGCGACGAAATCACCGAGAGCTTCTACGCCATCTCTGCCGAGCGGCGCATCACGCACCCTGCGGTGCGCGCCATCACCCACGCCGCCCGGGGCGAACTCTTCGGCTGAGGCCAACGTCTGTGGCGTCCCTGGCGTCTGTGGCGTCTATCGCGCCTGCAGCGCACACGCCCGGCGCTATCCTCCGCGCGGTGCCACACGCCCCCCTCATGCTGCAGCTGGCTGGCGCGCCGCGCGCCGTCTTTGCTGACAACAGCGTGCGCGCCGTGCCGCTGGCGCCCATCGACGCCTTGATGCTCGCGTGGCTGGCCGTCGAAGGGCCGACCTCGCGTGAAAGGCTGGCTGCACTGCTGTGGCCGGGCAGCGGCGCCGAGGCCGGACGCAATGCGATGCGGCAGCGCCTCTTTCGCCTGCGCAAGCAGCTGGGTGTGGACGCCGCCATCGGCAGCGCGACGCTGGCTTTGGCGCCGGGTGTCGAGCATGACCTGCAGCACAGCGCCAGCCTGCTGGGCGACCTGCGCGCGCCCGAATCGCCCGAGCTCGACGCCTGGCTGGACAGCCGGCGTGCGGCACGCCGTGCCGTCGCCCGCCATGCCGAAGAATCGCGCATCGAAGCGCTGGAAGCCGCCGGCGACGTGGCCAGCGCGCTGCCGCTGGCGCTGGCGCTGCTGGACGGCGACCCGCTCTCGGAAGACGCGCACCGGCGTGTCATCCGTCTGCACTACCTGCGCGGCGACCGCGCGGCGGCACTGCTCGCCTTCGACCGCTGCGAACAGCAGTTGAAGGACGAGGTCGGCGCGCAGCCTTCGGCCGCCACGCTGGCGCTGCTGGCCACCATCGAACAGTCGGCGCCTGTCGCGTACAGCGCGCAGGTACGCGGCGCGTTGCCGGCCGCCGTGCTGCGCCCGCCGCGCCTGGTGGGCCGCGAAGCCGAACTGGCCGCGTTGCAGCGCGGGCTGGCCGCCGGGCAGGTGGTGGTGGTGGTCGGCGAAGCCGGCATGGGCAAGTCGCGCCTGCTGCAGGCGCTGGCGGCGGCGCGGCCCGGCGTGCTGCACAGCAGCGGCCGGCCGGGTGACGCGCTGGTGCCGTACGCGACGCTGTCACGCGCGCTGCGCCAGTTGCTGGACCGCGACCCCGCCGCCGCCGACCCCGCGCTGCGCCGCGCCCTCGCGCCACTGCTGCCCGAACTGGCCGAGCCCGCCGATGGCCCGGCGCTGCCGACACCCCAACCGCTGGCCCAGCCGGTGCTGGCACTGCTGCAACGCGCACGGCGCAGCGTCGAGACCCTGGCGCTGGACGACCTGCACTTTGCCGACGACGCCACGCTGGAACTGCTGCAAGACCTGCTGGCCGTGCCGCGCGACATCGTGGCCGCGCTTGTCGACACCCTGCCCCGCTGCTGCCTGGGCCTGCGCCCGGCTGCCGCCGGCACGCAGCTGCACGGCTTGCTGCAGTCGCTGGCCACGGCGGGCCCGCACACCCGGCTCAAGCTGCAGCCCTTGAGCGAAGGCCCGATGGCCGAGTTCATCGACTCGCTGGGCCTGCCCGGCGTGGCAGGCGCGCAGCTGGCCCCGGTGCTGTGCCAGCGCACCGGCGGCAACCCGCTTTTTGCGCTGGAAACCCTGAAGCTGGCCTGGAGCGACGGCAGCCTGGGCACGCTGGCCGCACCCGGCGTCGCCGAGCAGTTGCCGCAGCCGGACAGCCTGGCGCAGCTGATCGGCCAGCAGCTGGCGCGGCTGTCTGCGCCCGCGCTGCAGCTGGCGCGGGTGGCTGCCGTGGCCGGGGTCGACTTCTGCATCCCGCTCGCGGGCCATCTGCTGAACCGCGGCGCACTCGACCTCGCCGACCCCTGGGCCGAGCTTGAAGCCCAGCAGGTGCTGCGCGGCGAGAGCTTCGCGCACGACCTGGTGCACGACGCCGTGCTGCAAGGCCTGCCGGAGGTCATCGCACGCCACCTGCATGGCCAGACCGCGGCCTGGCTGGAGACGCAGGGCGCGCCAGCACTGGCGCCATCTTCCGCCCGATCTTCCGCCCAACCCTCCGCCCAATCCTCCGCCTCTTCCGCCTCACCCTCCGCAGACGCTCTTTCGCGCGCCGCCACCGACCCCAGCCGCCGAGCCATCGCGCCCGCCCGCATCGCCGCGCACTGGGAAGCTGCCGGCCAGCGTGCGCGGGCGCTGCCGGCACTGATGGCTGCGGCCGACCTGGCGCGCCGTTCACTGCGCGAAGGCGAACGCATCGGCTTCCTGCTGCGCGCGGCCGACATCGCCGAGGCCGCCGAACGCAGAGAAGAAGCTTTCGAGCTCGTGCGCGACGCCATCGAAGGCCACATGAACACCATCCGCCAGGCCGACGGCCTGCCGTTGCTGGAACGCTTGCAAGGCCTGGCACGCACGCCGCTGCAGCACGCGCAGGTGGCCGGCGACCGCGCCTGGTACAGCACGGTGCTGGGTGAATTCGACACCGCCATCGAACAGGGCACCGCAGCCATGGCGCTGGCCCGACCGCTGGGCGACGAGGCGCTGTTGAACAACCTGCGCCAGCGCCTGGGCACCGCGCTCAGCGTGGCCGGCCGCTTTGCAGAAGCGCTGCCGCACATGCGTGCCGCCGAACCCTGCCTGCGTGCCCACGGCAGGCCTGACGAGCTGGCCGAGTTTCAAGGCAATCTGGCGGTGGTGCTGAGCAATCTGGGCCGCCCGGCGGAAGCTCAACCGCACTTTGAGCACGCGCTGGCGCTGAGCCGGGCGCAGAACGACCATGCCCAGCTGGCGACGATGCTGGCCAACTACGCCAGCAGCCGGCTGGACGCTGGCGACGTGGCGCTGGCGACGACCCAACTGTCGCAAGCCCAGAGCCTGGCTTCCAGCTTCGAGATGGCCGGCAGCAGCGCCGGCTACATCGCAGTGCTGCAGGCGCAGTGCGAGCGCGGTGCCGGGCGCTATACGGCAGCGCTGGACTGGTGCCGCCGCGCCGAAGACATCCTGGCCGAGCGCAACCCTTCGCGCGTGCCGGTGGCGCGCCTGCAGCTGGCGCAGGTGTGGCTGGACCTGGCCCAGCATGCGCGCGCACTGCAGATGCTGGGCGGCGAGCCGCTGGCCACCGCGCGCCGCATGCCGGCGCGCTATGCCGTGCGCTGGCTGGTGCTGATGGCGCGTGTGCAACGCCGCTTGCGCCAGAACGCGGGCCCGCTGCTGGAGGAGGCTGCCGCGCTGGCGCCCTCAGACGGCTGGCCGGAGATGCGGCTGATCGTGCACACCGAACAGGCGCTGAGCCTTGCGCCGCAGAAAGCCCTGGCGCAGCTGCGCGCCGTGGCTGACGAAGCGCACGCGCTGAGCCTGCACGGCGCGGAGCTGGGCGCGCTGCTGCACGCTGCCACGCTGGCACCCGACGCCGCCACAACCAGCGCGCTGGCCGACAGCGCCGTGGCCCTGGCCGCCACCACCGAAGCCCTGCACACCGACCGCGCACTGCGCTACACCGCGCCCGCGCAGGCCTGGGCGCGCAGCGGTCAGGCCGAGCGCGCACTGGCGCTGTGGGCCGAAGGCCAGGCCTGGCTGCGCACGACCGTGGCGGCCCACGTGGCGCCCGAATTTGCAGACAGCTTCCTGCACCAGCACCCGCTGCACCGCCAGTTGCTGGGCCCGGCACCAGGGCCGAGGGGCTGATCGAACGGGTCTGTTCGACAGCGCCTGCTCACGCGCGCCACGGCGCACCTTCTCTGCGCCGACGTTACGCCGCCCGGCCGCGAGGTCCGCTCACGCGTAACGACCCCGTAACGCCCTGCGCTCTAAAACCTCGTCATGGCAGCCCGACATGGGCGCCGACAGGTCAAAAGTACCCCGCGTCGAAAACGCACGAGCGTCGAGACAGAAGCCAGGAGCCCGCCATGTTCGCCAACCAGCCCCCGCGCCGTGATTTCGCCGACACCCTTGCGGCGGGCACCGACGGCCCCTGGGCGTGGGCGGCTCTGAGCCGCCACGAAGGCATAGACGCCGAAGAACTGTCGGCCACCAGCGACGCCGCCGACCGCCAGCTGCTGCGTCTGGTGGTGTGCGCTGCCGCTGCCACGCTGCTGCTGGCGTTGGCCTCCAGCCTGGGCGCCTGAGGCCGAGCAGCCGGTCGTTCACCCGGCCCGGCCGGGCGGGCTGTCGGGAAGGCCTGCACCCTGTCATGGCACTGACACGGTGCATCGCGTGGTGCTGGCGGTGGTGCTCATGCTGCGTACAGTGCGCAGCATCCGAGCACACACAGCCCCATGAACGCCACCCCGAACGGCAACTTCAGCCCCAACCCTGGCCCCAACCCCGGCCCAGGCCGTGCCGACATCTGGCAGCAGCGCTGGCAACGTTTCTCCGCCGCGGCGGTGCGCGCCTTCCATGCCTACGGCACCTGGCTGGTCAGCATCACCTGGCGGCGCTTCTTCGTGCTGGCATTGGCGCTGATCGTCATCGTGGCCATATTGCACGACCTGCCACCGTTCACATGGACGTTCACTGAACGGGTCGAGGTCCAGCCGCCGCGCGTGGTGGTGTTGCCGCCTGCCCTGACTTCCCCACCCGCCCCACCCGCCGGGCAGACAACGCGCACCGAACCCCCGTCGAAGACCCAGCAGACTGGCGACTTGCAGATCGTCATCGGCAAGGACGGCATCCGCATCACGCCACGGTCGGGGGCTGCGGCTTCTGCGGCTTCAGCAGCTTCGGCCGCTTCAGCGGCTTCGTCCCCCGGCAGCAGTATCGAGATCCGCTTGCCGCCAGGCGAGATCAGCAACGCCATCCGCGAGGCGGTGGAAGAAGCCCGGCGCGAGATCGAAGACGCCGCCCGCCAGTCCCGCCAGGACACCGAGCAAGCCGTGCGCGACGCCGAGCAGGCCGTGCGCGATGCAGAACAGGCGCGACGCGACGCCCGGCAAGCGCGACGCGACGCCGAGAACGCCATCGCGGAACTGTCGCGCGAACAAGGCAAGCCGCGCATGACGACGCGCCAAACCCGCGTCGGCATCGGCGACGTCATGATGCAGTTCACCTTGCTGTGGGTGTTTGCCTCGGCAGTGCTGAAGTACACCTACAAGGGCCGCATGCAGGCCGAAGTGAAGGCCGCGCAGGCCACCGAGACGGCCGAGGCTGAATCATTGAAGCGGCAGGTGGTGGAAGCGCGCATGGCGGCGATGCAGGCGCAGGTGGAGCCGCACTTTCTCTTCAACACGCTGGCCAGCATCGACCACCTGATCGAGACCGACCCGCCGCGCGCCAGCCAGATGCAGAAGAACCTGATTGCGCTGCTGCGCGCCAGCATGCCCACGATGCGCGAGGCCAACGGCGACGGCGCGAGCAACGGCAAAGGCGGCGTGCGCGACCTCGGCCGCGAGCTGGCCGTCATTCGCCCCTACCTCGAAATTCTGAAGGTGCGCATGGAAGAACGCCTGGCCACCGACATCCAGGTGCCCGACGGGCTGCTCTCGGCCGAGTTCCCGCCGATGATGATTCAGACGCTGGTGGAAAACGCCATCAAGCACGGCCTGGAGCCCAAGGCCGAAGGCGGCACGCTGCAGCTGAAGGCCGAGATCGTGCACGGCAAGCTGCAGGTGACGGTGGCCGACACCGGCCTCGGCTTCGGCAAGGCTGCCACGGCGGGCACGGGCGTCGGCCTGGCCAACATCCGTGAACGGCTGCAACTGCTCTACGGCCCCAAGGCCACGTTGACGGTGGCCGAGAACCAGCCCAGCGGCACCGTGGTGCGCATCACCGTGCCGTACAAGACGGTGGAAGGGAGCTTCGCATGATCGGAGAGACAGCAACCGGCCTGCAGGATGGCCTGCAGGATGGCCGGCAAAACCGCCCCCGCCCCCATGGGCGCCGGCAGACCAGGATCTGGCCCTGGCTGCTGCTCGGCTTGGCGGCCTTCAGCCTCTTGGCCCTGGGCAGCGGCCTGGCCTGGCTGACGAGCCTGGGCCACGACTTCAGCAACGACGTGCACATCGTGCTGGACGGCGAAGACTGGCATGCCGACGGACTGGGGACGGCGCTGGCTGTGCTGGCGGGCGGGCTGGCCGGCGGCACCGCACTGGTGCTGGTGCTGCTGGCGGTGCTGCTGGTGGTGCCCCTGGCGGTGGCCGTCGCGCTGCTGGGCGTGGCGCTGGGCATCGCTGCGGCGCTCTTCGCAGCCCTTGCCGTGGTCGCGGCGGTGCTTGCGCCGCTGTGGCTGCCGATCTTGCTGCTGTGGCTGCTGCTGCGCCGCAAGCCCATGCCGGCCCCGGCTCCGGCCCCTGCCCCGGCTAGGATGCCACCATGAACACGCCTGCCCTGCCCGATTCCAGCGTCTCTTCTGCTTCAGCCCCGCGTGCCGTGCTGGCCGACGACGAACGGCTGATGCGCGAACAGCTGCGCGCGCGCCTGGGCGAAGTCTGGCCCGAACTGCAGATCGTCGGCGAAGCCCGCAACGGCCTGGAAGCCGTGCAGATGGTCGACGAACAGCGGCCCGAGGTCGTGTTTCTCGACATTCGCATGCCGGGCCTGACGGGGGTGGAAGCGGCGCGCCAGATCACGCAGCTGCCACCGCGCCAGACCCCGGAAGGCGAGGCCGGCGACGAAGACGAATTGCTGCCGGAAATCGTCTTCATCACCGCCTACGACCAGTACGCCGTGGAAGCCTTCGAACAGGGCGTGGCCGACTACGTGCTGAAGCCGGCCGAGCGCGAACGCCTGCAGGTGACGGTGCAGCGCATTCAGCAGCGCCTGGCCGCGCGCAACGCGCCGCCTGGCAGCGTGGAAGCACCGCCTGCGCCCAACATGCAGCAACTGCTGCACCAGCTGGGCGCGCGGCTGAACCCGGGAAACACGCCTGCCCGCCTGCAGTGGATACAGGCCACCGTCGGCCAGGCCATCCAGATGATTCCGGTGGACGAGGTGCTGTTTTTCATCAGCGACGAGAAGTACACACGGGTGCAGACGGCGCAGGTGGAAGCGCTGATCAGAAAGCCGATCAAGGAACTGGTGGACGAGATCGACCCGCAGGTCTTCTGGCAGATTCACCGCAGCACGCTGGTCAACGTGAAGGCCATCGCCAGCGTCACGCGCGACTTTCGCGGCCGCCAGATCGTCGGCGTGAAAGGCCACCCGGAGAAGCTGGAAGTCAGCCGCAGCTACGCCGGGCTCTTCAAGGGAATGTGAATTCCTGCAAGACGATGACGCGATGCCGGTGCCCTGCCGGCGCCGACGTGTTCGTCGAACTTCGCCCACCCGCAGCAAACCGCGACGAGCCGCGGCGGAACTGAACCCCGCAGGCCGGGGGTGTCGGGCCGAGTTTCGTGCGCTTCCGCACACCTGCTGCATCGTCGTGCGCGGAGGCCCGGCCGCGCTGCCGCGATGGGCGCGCTTCGGCCCGCCGCACTGCGCCGGCGCCGATGCGACGCACCGCTACACATCTGAAGCATCTGCTAGCAAAGGCGCACCAGCCGTCACCGGGAATCGGTGCTCGGCCCGGTAACTTGTGATGCATGGGATGCAGCGCAGGCTGCGCCCCTGCCGCAACCCACTCCGACAGCACCGCACCATGCTCTTGCAGACGACACAACCCGCTCAGTTTCGCTTCGACTTCGCCCGCCGCACGGCCCCGGCCGTGGCCGGCTGGGTGGTGCGCGAAGAAGCCATCATGGGCACCGCCATCCGCGTGGAGCTGTGGGCCGATGACCGCCGCGTGGGCGACGCCGCTGCTGCTGCGGTGATGGACGAGATGCACCGCATCGACCGCGCCATGAGCCCGCACAAGCCCACCAGCGAGCTGAGCCGCATCAACCGCGAGGCCGCACGCCAGCCGGTGGTGCTGTCGGAAGAGATGACGCGGCTGATCGAGAAGGCCTTGCACTATTCACGCCTGACAGACGGCGCCTTCGACATCAGCTACGCCGCCGTGGGCCAGCTCTACGACTACCGCCAGCGCCAGCGCCCGACACCGAAAGAACTGGCGGATGCGCGCGCCCTGGTGGGCTGGCAAGGCCTGCAGCTGGACGTGCAGGCACGCACGCTGCGCTTTGCCCGCGACGGCATGCGCATCGACCTCGGCGGTTTTGCCAAGGGCCACGCGATGGACCGCGCCGCGCTGCTGCTGCGCCAGCGTGGCATCCACCGTGCCTACATCAGCGCCGGTGGCGACAGCCGCGTGATGGGCGACCGCCGCGTCGTTTCAAAGGACCGCGCGAAGGACGGCGCCGTCGAGAGCAGGCCCTGGACGGTGGCCATCCGCGACCCGCGACGCGCCGGCGAGGTGGTGGCGGTGTTGCCGCTGGAAGACTGCTCGGTGTCGACATCGGGCGACTACGAACGCTACTTCGACGACGGCCCCGAGCGCGTGCACCACCTGCTGGACCCGGCCACCGGCCGCAGCCCGCAGCACGTGCACAGCGTGACCATCATCGCCGGCGACGGCCTGGCCAGCGAGGCGCTGTCCAAGGCGGTGTTCGTGCTCGGCGTGCAGCGCGGCCTGGCGCTGGTGGACACGCAGCCGGGCGTGGATGCCGTGGTGGTGGATGCCCACGGCGTGCTGCATGCCTCGTCGGGCCTGCTGCAAGGCGCATCGGCTGTGCGCGAGACCTGTCAGTAAGTCACTCAGACCCGTCAGTCAAGCCCGTCAGTCAAGGCAGTCAGTCAAGCCAGTCACGCCGAGCAGCCCCAGCGGCCAGCAGCAGTTCATCAAAGAGGGAGAACCCGATGCGATCCAGCCCATTGTTCCGTCTCGGTATGCCAGCCCTGGCCGCCGCCGCACTGCTGGCCGCCTG
>JBBSCV010000114.1:0-10909 GCA_038249925.1 Burkholderiales bacterium | reverse complement strand
GTCGCGGTCGTCGGGCGCGACGTTGAAGTCGCCCATCAGCACCAGGCGCGGGTGCTGTGCGAGTTCGGCCTTCACCCAGTCGTGCAGGGCATCTTGCCAGCGCATCTTGTAGATGAACTTGTCGCTGTCGGGCGCCTGCCCATTGGGGAAATAGCCGCCGATGACGCGGATGCCGTGCACCGTGCCCGCGATCACGCGCGCCTGCGCGTCGTCCAGGCCGGGGATGTTCTTCACCACATCCAGCGGCGCCGCGCCGCGGCTCAGCAGCGCCACGCCGTTGTAGGTTCTCTGGCCGTGGAAATGCACCTGATAGCCCGCCGCCTCGATTTCGGCGCGCGGAAACTTGTCGTCGGTGAGCTTGGTTTCCTGCAGCACCACGGCGTCCACCGGTGAAGTGGCGGCTTCGGCGTTCAGCCAGTCCAGCAGTTGCGGCAGGCGCACGGCCAGCGAGTTCACATTCCAGGTCGCGAGTTTCATCGTCTGAATGCTAGTTCGGGTTTGATTGTGGGTGGGACAGCAAGTCGTCGATGGCCTGCAGCGCCGCGAGCGCAGGGGCGGCGATCGAAACGTCCGCGCTGCGTGGCGTTGCGGGCTCGCGCGGGTTGATGCGCACCAGCACGGCCTGATGGTTGCGCAGCGCCGCATGGCTGAAGTGGCGCACGGTCGGTATCGCCGTGCCAGCGCCGAGTTCAACCACCACCACGCGCCCGGCATCTTGCAGCCAGCGCTGCAGCCGAAGCTGCTGTTGCTGGCTGCGCCTTTCCGACCAGCCGGAATCGCCGAACATCAGGATGTTCGGTCGCGCCATCGCGCCGCACCGGGGGCAGGTGGGTGGCGCGTTGCGCAGCGTGCAGTGGGCTTCGTCGAGCACGGGTATGAATTCATCGGCAGGCCAGGTGGCCTGGCTGCACGGCCTTGCGCACTGCAGGTGATGAATGGAGCCATGGCACTCCGCCACACGGTCGCTTTCGAAGCCGGCACTCTGGAAGTGCCCGTCGACGTTGGAGGTAAACACGCTGCAGCCGTGCCGCATCCGTCGACCCCAGCGTCTCAGGATGTCGAAGCCGGCATGGGGAACCGTGTCCCGGTACAACGCCAGTCTGTGACCGTAGAACCCCCAGGCCAAGGCCGGGTCGGTGTCGAACGTTTGCGGGGTGGCCACTTCGTAGAACTTCAGGCCGCGGCGGCCCAGTGCGGGGTAGGCGCGCCAGAAGCCTTCCGTGCCGCGGAAGTCGGGCAGTCCGCTGTCGACGCCCATCCCCGCGCCTGCACCCACCAGCAAAGCGTCGGCGTCGGCGATGACTTCCGCCGCGCGGCGGATGGCGTCTGGATCAAGCGCCGTCCCGGGCATCCTTCAGCGTGCCAGCAGACGGTCCACCACCGCCAGCAGCCGCTGCAGGTCCAGCGGCTTGGTGACGTAGTCGTCGAAGCCGGCCGCGTGTGCTGCGTCGAGGTCGGCCTGCATGGCGTTGGCACTCACGGCCACCACCGGAATGGCCCCCGTCGCCGGCTGCGCGCGCAGTCGGCGCAGCACCTCGAAACCGTCGATGCCGGGCAGCTGGATGTCCAGCAGGACGAGGTCGGGCTGCGTCTGGGCGGCCATCGACAGCCCTTCCTCGGGCAGGCTGGCCAGCTGCAGGCGCAGGCTGGGCCGCTGCGCCAGCATGCCTTCCATCAGCACCTGGTTCACGGGGTTGTCTTCGATGTAGAGCACGCGGCGCGGGCCAGGGGCGGGCGCAGGTGCTTGGCCAGGCACTTTGCCAGTTTCGGTGACGGGCTCGGGCGCCACCGGCTCCGCCAAACCAGCCGTGCTGCTGTCGCCGCCGTGCCAGCGTGCCAGCCGCACCCAGAAGCGGCTGCCCTCGCCGGGCGCGCTTTGCACGCCGATTTCGCCGCGCATCAGGTCCACCAGCCACCGGCTCAACGCCAGCCCGATGCCTGTGCCTTCCACCGTGGTGCGCGCAGCGTCCAGGCGCTCGAAAGCCTGGAACAGCCGCTCTTGCTGCGCGGTGCTGATGCCGGGGCCGGTATCGATGACGTCGATGCGCAGCGTGTCCGTGTCGGCTTCGTCGTGCCACGACAGCCGCACGCTGCCACCGTGCCGGTTGTATTTGATGGCGTTGGAAAGCAGGTTCAACAGCACCTGCTTCAGCCTTGTCTCATCCGCCTGCACAAGGCTCACGGCAACAGGCGGCTCCGTGGCGGCTGCCGCTGGCGCCGCCTGCAATTCCAGTGTGATCCCGCGCGCGCCTGCCATGGGTTGCACCAGACGCAGGCAGTCCTGTGCCAGCGCCGGCAGTTCCACCGCGCTGAGCTGCAGATGCAGTGCACCGGCTTCAATGCGCGAGAGATCGAGCACGTCGTTGATCAAGCTCAACAGGTGGCGCCCCCCGCGCATCAGCTCCTGCACGCGTTCGCGCTGCGTGGCCACCAGCGGGTGCGCGGTGTCTTGTTCGAGCAATTGCGCAAAACCCAGCACCGCGTTCAAAGGCGTGCGCAATTCGTGCGACATGCTGGAAAGAAATTCCGATTTCGCCCGGTTGGCACGCTCGGCTTCTTCCTTGGCTGCGCGCAGTGCCACTTCAGAGGCCTTGCGTTCCGTGATGTCCCAGCCGTAGACGATGTAGCCTGCGAAGCTGCCGTCTTCGGCCACGCGCGGGATGCCGTTGTCGACGATCGAGATCAAGCTGCCGTCGTGGCGGCGAAGCCGGTATTCCACGGCGTAAGGTGAACGCGTGACGGCTGCTTCGCGATAGGCCTGGCGGCAGTTTTCCAGGTCGTCGGTGTGCACGCGCTCCGGCCAGGGGCAGGCCAGCTCGGCCTGCAGGGTGCGGCCGGTTTGCTGCAACCAGCGCTGGTTGAACCATGTCGGCTTGCCGTCGGCGCCAGACAGCCAGATCAGCGCCGGCGCGGCGTCGGCCATGCTTCGAAAACGACTCTCGCTTTCCAGCAGCGCCTGCTGGGCCTGCACATCTGCCGTCACATCGGTGTAGGTGCGCACCACGCTGCCGTCGGCAGCGGCATGCGTGCGCACTTCCAGCATCGTGCCGTCGCGGCGGCGGCGCTGGTAGCGCGCCGGGCGGTCCAGGCCGCCACCCGCGACGGGGTCGAGCAGGCCATTTTCGGCCTGGTAGCGCAGCAGCTCGTCGAAATTGAGGCAACCGCGCATCACGGCCTCGGGCACTTCCAGCAGTTGCAGGGTGCGCCGGTTCCAGCTGTTGATGCGGCCCTGGGCGTCGATGCTCAGCACCCCGTGGTCCAGGCTTTCCAGCGTGGCTGCGAGCACCTGCGACTTTTGCGCCAGCTGCTCGCCGGTACGCTGCTGCAGCAATGCCAGCATGCGCTGCTCTTCGGCGAGCGCGGCTGCCGCTGCGACACGCTCGGTGATGTCGGCGTACAGCATGACGAACCCGCCATCGGGCGTCGGGTTGCGGCGCAGTTCCAGCGTGCGGCCGTTGGGCCGCGTGCGCTGCGTGAGCGAGGCTGTGCCCTCGCTCAGCGCCACCAGGCGCTGCTGCGCCACGGCTTCTATGTCGCAAGGCCCGAACTCGCCGCGCCGCGCCATGCTGCGCAGCAGTTCCAGCAGCGGCGCGCCCCCGTACACCTCGTCTCGGGCCAGGCCGGTGCAGTTCAGAAAGCGCCGGTTCCAGGCGACCACGCGCATGGCCCCGTCGAAAACGCTGATGCCCTCGCCAGCATGATCGAAAAGCAGCTGCAGCAACGCGGCGCTGTCATCGGTTTCCATCAACGCTGCGGGCCCCGGCGCGGTAATGTCCATGCGCAATTCTGTACGACGCGTGTCTGTCGGCGACTGCGTGCCGAACGGCTCACGTGGCCCGTCGGTAGGTGACGAAACTGAACTTGAAATGGTTGGGCCGCGCCGCCTCGTGCGCTTCACGAGCCACCTCGACAAAGCCCATGCCTTCGAAGGCCGGGAACTGCGTGTCGCCCTCGATAGTGGCGTCGATTTCGGTCAGGAACAGGGTGTGTGCCAGCGGAAGAGACGTGGCGTAGAGCTCGGCACCGCCAATCACGAACACGCGGTCGTCGCCGCTCACCCGTGCCAGCGCTTCGTCCAGCGAATGGGCTGCGTCTGCGCCCTCGGCCTGCCAGGCCGGGTCGCGCGTGACGACCAGATTGCGCCGCCCCGGCAGCGGGCGAAATCGCGCCGGCAGCGATTCCCAGGTCTTGCGGCCCATCACCACCGCGTGGCCGCGCGTGGCAGCGCGAAAGTGCGCCAGGTCTTCCGGCAGGTGCCAGGGCAGGGCGCCCGCACGACCGATGACCCGGCCCCGCGCCATCGCCGCAATCAGCACCAGTTCGGCCATGGCGTTCAAACGGCCACCGGCGCCTTGATGGCCGGGTGCGGGTCGTAGGCCTCGACCGCGAAGTCTTCGAACTGGTAGTCGAAGATGGACGCCGGCCGCCGCTTGATCTGCAGCGTGGGGTAGGGCCGTGGCTCGCGGCTCAGTTGCAGCGCCACCTGCTCGGCATGGTTGCTGTAGATGTGGCAATCGCCACCGGTCCAGATGAAGTCGCCGACCTGCAGGTCGCACTGTTGCGCCAGCATGTGCGTCAGCAGCGCGTAGCTGGCGATGTTGAAGGGCACGCCCAGGAAGATGTCTGCACTGCGCTGGTAGAGCTGGCAGCTCAGCCTGCCTTCGGCGACATAGAACTGGAAGAAGGCATGGCACGGCATCAGCGCCATCTTGGACAGTTCAGCCACGTTCCAGGCACTGACGACGATGCGCCGGCTGTCGGGGTTGTGCTTGAGCTGGTCCACCACCTGCGCAATCTGGTCGATGTGGCCACCCGGGTTTTCGGGCGACGGCGTCGGCCAGCTGCGCCACTGCACGCCGTACACCGGGCCCAGTTCGCCGTCGGGCCCCGCCCATTCGTCCCAGATCGTCACGCCGCGTTCCTGCAGCCACTTCGCATTGCTGTCGCCGCGCAGGAACCACAGCAGCTCCAATATCACCGCTTTCAGGAACACTTTCTTGGTGGTGACGAGCGGGAAGCCTTCGTTGAGGTCGAAGCGCATCTGGTGGCCGAAGACGCTCTGGGTGCCGGTGCCGGTGCGGTCGCTCTTGGCCACGCCGTGCGTGGCCACGTGGCGCATGAAGTCTTCGTACTGTGAACGGACAGGGCGGGCTTGCATCTGGAACAATTATCCGGGCTGCGTATCCAGGCCGAACTGCATGGCTGCCAGCCGTGCATAGAGCCCGCCACGCGCCACCAGTTCGTCGTGGGTGCCGATGTCGGCGATGCGGCCTTCATCCAGCACCACGATGCGGTCGGCGCGCAGCACCGTGGCCAGACGGTGCGCGATGACGATGGTGGTGCGGTGCGCCATCGCTGCTTCCAGCGCTTGCTGCACCATGCGTTCGCTCTCGGCGTCCAGCGCGCTGGTGGCTTCGTCCAGCAGCAGCAGCGGTGGGTTCTTCAACATCGCGCGGGCGATGGAAATGCGCTGGCGCTGCCCGCCCGACAGGCGCACACCGCGCTCGCCCAGGTAGCTGGCGTAGCCCTCGGGCAGCGCGCTCAGAAAGTCATGCGCATAGGCGGCCTTGGCGGCCGCGACAACCTCTTCATCGGTGGCGTCGGGGCGGCCATAGCGAATGTTCTCCAGCGCGCTGGTGCTGAACACGGTGCTGTCCTGCGGCACGATGCCGATGCGCTGGCGCAGCGCGGCCAGCGGCAGCGACTGCAGCGGCACGCCGTCGAGTTTCACCACGCCGGACTGCACGTCGTAGAAGCGCAGCAGCAGTTGCAGCACCGTGCTCTTGCCAGCACCGCTGGGCCCCACCAGGGCCACGGTTTCACCCGCGCGAATGTTCAGATTGAACTGCTGCAGCGCGGGCTGCTTGGGCCGCGAGGGGTAGTGGAAGACCACGTTCTCGAAGACCACCGCGCTGCCGCCTTGCACGACGGGCAGGGCCGCAGCCACGGCGGGGTCGCCCACCGGCGACTGTGCAACCAGCAGCTCCATCAGCCGTTCGGTAGCGCCGGCGGCGCGCAGCAAGTCGCCGTAGACCTCGGAAAGCACCGCCACCGCGCCGACGAAGATGATCACGAAGACCACCGTCTGCCCCAGGTGCCCGGCGCTGATGTTGCCGGCAATGACGGCCTGCGTGCCCTGGTACAGGCCCCAGAGCAGCGCGCCGAAGGTGGCGGTGATCATGAAGGCCACCAGCAACGCGCGCACCAGCGTGCGCTTGCGCGCGGTCTCGAAGGCTTCTTCGGTGCTGCGGTCGAAACGCGCTGCCTCGCGGCCTTCCTGCACATAGCTCTGCACCACGGGAATTTCGCCCAGCACCTCGGCTGCGATGGCGCTGCTGTCGGCCACGCGGTCCTGGCTGGCGCGGCTGAGCTTGCGCACGCGGCGGCCGAAGTAGACGCTGGGCAGCACCACCAGCACCAGAATACCGAGCACCTGCGACATCACCACCGGGTTGGTGACGACCAGCGCGATGAGTGCGCCCGCGCCCATCACCACGTTGCGCAGGCCCATGCTCAGGCTGCTGCCGACCACGGTCTGCACGAGTGTGGTGTCGGTGGTCAGGCGGCTCAGCACCTCGCCGGTCTTGGTGGTCTCGAAGAACTCCGGGCTCTGGCTCAGCACGTGGGCGTAGACGGCATTGCGCAGGTCGGCGGTGATGCGTTCGCCGAGCCAGCTGACGACATAGAAACGCGCTGCCGAAAAAATGCCGAGGGCCGCGGCCACGCCGAAGAGCGCGAGAAAGTGGTCGCGCAGCTGCAGCACGCGCGCGCCGGGCTCGGTGGCCACCAGGCCCTGGTCGATGAGCACCTTCATCGCCACCGGGAATGCCAGCGTGCTCAGCGCCGCCAGCACCAGGAACAGGCCCGCCAGCCCCACCTGCAAACGGTAGGGGCGGATGAAGGGCAGCAGCCCTGAGAGTGATTTCGGGCTGCTGCCGGTCGGGCGCTGCGGGGTGTCTTTGGGCATGGCCTGGAGTCTATGCGGCGGTCTGACTGCGGCCGATGACCGCGGCCGAACGCGAGCCCGATTTCGCAGCAGGACCGCCGCCCCCTCAGCCGGGGCCCTACAGTTTTCGCTGGATGTGGTCGAATACCCCAAAGTCCGCCGCCGATGAAGCCTTCCCTGCCGTCTCCGCCCTCTGGCCGCCGTGCCCGCGCCCCAGCCACGCCTGCCACGTTCGTCCCGCACGCCACGCCTGCTGCGGCTGCAGATTCGGAGGATGGGCCATCCACCTTGGCCACCGTGCCGCTGGGCGTTGTGGCCGTCTTGCTGGCGCTGGCCGGCATGCTGATGGCATCGGCCGTGGCGCTGCTGCTCGCCCCTCCTTTCGGCGGCATGGGCAGCCCCTGGGCAGCGGCGCTGGCGGCTGCTGCAGGCGTCGCCGTCGCTGCCGTGCCCGTCGGCTGGTTGATGATGCGGCTGGCCCGTGAACTGACCCCCGGCAGCGGACGCGCCGATGCCGGCACCGCGCCGCCGGCCGGCATGACGCGCGCACTCTTCATGACCCTGGCCGAACGCGAATTCGCCCGTGCGCGCCGTTACGGCACCGGCGCTGCGCTGGTGCTGGTGGATGTGGACAACCATGCCCGCCTGTGCGATGCACGCGGCACGGCCGCCGGTGATGCCGTGCTGGCGCAGTTGCTCTGCCTGACGGCCCCCACGCTGCGCACGGCCGATGTGCTGACGCAGCTCGGCCCGGCGCAGATGGCGGTGTTCCTGGTGCATGCCGACGCCACCGGCGCACTGGACGTGGCCGAGCGTCTGCGTGAACGCACCGAGCAGATGGAAGTGCTCTACCCCGCCGGCCCGAACGCGCAACGCCTGCGGGTGACGGCAAGCACCGGTGTGGCCCACCTGCGCCCTGCCCACTTGAGTTTGCAGGCCCTGGTGGACGACGCACTGGAAGCGCTGGCCGCCGCCCGCGCCGCCGGCGGCAACTGCGTGCGTGCCGCGCCGGTGGATGCGGGCGCGCCCGGCAACCCCGGCCCCTGGTGCGAGCGCCGCGCCCAGCCCAAGCAGGGTGGTGGCGTTTGAAGCGCAGCGCTTGAACAGCCGCGCTTGAATCACGACGCTCTAAGCGCCGCGCCGGCCTCAGAGGCTGAGAGTTTTTCGAGCGTGACCGAGCAGCGCGTCAAAAGGCGTCCGATCCAGGCGCAAAGCACAGCCATAGCTCGGGCTATGGCGCGCATTTGCAACGACGAGCGGGCGTCTTTTGGTGTGATGAGTGGGCATGATCGAAAGACTCTCAGCCTCTCAGAGCCTCAGCGGACTGACATAGCCCGTCATCTCCAGGTAGCCGAGCCCGACGCGCCGGCCCTGGCTGTCCAGCAACTCGCTCAGTCCTTCCCAGTACACCGTGCCGGTGCTGCTGCGGCTGTCGAGTTCCTGTGCATCGACGAGCGCGCGCACGCTGTGGCGGCCTGCCGGGCTGTCAACCTGCCACAGCACCGGGTAGCTCGCCCCAGTGGCAGGGCTGCGCCAGCGGGTGCCGGCCGTGAAGCGCACTTCTTCTGGGCCGAACGCGCGCGCTGAGCTTGACGTTGCAGCCCCAGTCGCGCGGAAACTGCCGCCTGCCCACAGCGCGCTGCCGTCGGCACGGCGCAGCATGAAGGCGGTCAGCGCGCTGCCGTCGAAGAGGTTCATGCCTATCCAGTCCCAACCCACGGCGTCGGCGGCCAGGATGCTGTCGCTCCATTCATGGTCCATCCAGGCGCGGCCATTGCCGCTTGTGCTGGCGTCACCCAAGGTCACGCGGCCGAGGGCCTGCAGTTGCACTTCGCTGTAGTAGTGGCTGGCTTGATGGGCTTGCGGGCCTTTGCGTGAGAAGCCGGCGTTGCCCTGCAGCAGCAGTGGCTGGCTCCGCGCCAGGTGCAGGTCCAGCGCCAGCGCGCTGCCGGGCACGGGCTCGGGCTGGGGTTGGGGCTGGGGTTGGGGCTGGGGTTGGGAAGGTCGCAAGGGCTCGTGCGCTGTTGCCCTGTCGGCCGTTGCAGGCGCAGCCTGCAGGTTGGCGCGCATGCGCCAGCCCAGGCCGTCGTCGTGCAAGGACCAGCCGGCCAACTTCACCGCACCGCCGCTGGTGCTGGCGCTGCCGGTGGCGTCGTCCGCGCTGCCATTCCAGCGCTGCAGGCGCTGGTCGTGCGCATGGCGGCGGGTCGAGATCTCGGTCACCGCAGCGTGTGCGAACAGCAGGTGGCGCGCGGCGAAGCGGCTTCGGTTGTCGGCCGCGAAGCCGGTGCGGCTGCGAAAGAAGGTGATCTGGAAGCCGTGCGTCGGTGTGGTCTCGCTGCCCAGCCAGCCGGTGGCGTACCACCACTCGGTGCGCGCGGCCAGGTGCGCGCCGTGGTCGGCGGGGAAGCTCAGCACGCGGCCCTCCTGCACGGGGCTGGCTCCCTCCTTGTCGGCCGTGCTGGTCGCGCGCGCCAATGTCGGCGCGGCAGAAAACGCGGCCAGGGCCTGCAACCAGCGGCGCCGCGCCGGGTGCATCACCAGTCCTCCTTCACGCTCAGCACCGCCGCGCGGCCGGCCGCACGGCGTGCGCTGAAGGCCGCGGTGGCCGTGCCGGCCACCAGCACCGCACCGGCCAGTGCGGCCAGCCGGCCCCAGGGCAGCACCAGATCCATGGTCCAGTGAAAGCTCTGCGGGTTGACGACGAAGACCAGCACCATGCTCACGGCCACGCCCAGCATCAGGCCCACCAGCGTGCCAGCGGCCACCCAGGCGCCGGCCTCGCCGGCCACCACGCCCACCACCTGGCGCCGCGTCAGACCCAGGTGGGCGAGCAGGCCGAATTCCTTGCGTCGCGCCAGCACCTGTGCCGAGAGGCTGGCGGCGATGCCGATCAGCCCGATGGCGATGGCCACCGCCTGCAGGTAGTAAGTGACGGCGAAGCTGCGGTCGAAGATGCGCAGCGACAACTGGCGCAATTCCGTGGCGCTGGAGAACTCCAGCATCTGCGGGTCGGCCAGCAGGGCGCGCAGCCCGTCTTGCACCGCCGCGGTGCTGGCGCCTGGCGCCAGCCACAGCGCCAGGTCGTTCAGGCGCTCGTCGCCGGTGATGCGGCGGTAGTCGGCCTCGTCCATCGCCACGGCGCCGAACTGGCGCGCGTAGTCGCGCCACACGCCGCGCACGCGCACCGGCACCTGTGCGCCGGCCAGTGGCAGCGTGAGTCGGCTGCCCAACTCGGCGCCGTACAACGACACCATGGCCTCGCTGACGAACACGCCCACCTCACCGGCCTGCACCACGCTGGCCGGCAGCGGCGCCTGCAGCAGCGGCAGCGCGTCTTGCGGGGCCGGCAGCGCGCGCGAGATCAGGCTCACGCCGGGTTGATCAGGCGACAGTTGCAGCGTGCGTGTGCGCGATGCCAGCACCCGTTGCACACCCGGCACCGCCTGCGCGCGGGTGGCGAAATCGGGCGGCAGCCAGGCCTGTTCGGCGCTGCTGCCGCTGCCGGCGCTGCGCGCGTAGAGATCGGCCGGCAGCACGCTGGCCAGCCACAAGGTCACGCCTTCACGAAAGCTGGCCACCATCACCGTCAGCGCCACGCTCAGCGCCAGGCTGGCCACCACGCCGGCCACGGCGGCGGTGGCGGTGTTGCGCTGGAAGCGTGCCCGCTGCAAGGCCAGCAGCGGCAGCGCGCCCAAGCGCGCACGCTGCGCAGCGCCCACCGTGGACAGCAGCGCATGCACGGCCGCCGGCACCAGCGCCACACCGCCCAGCAGCAATGCGGCCACGCCTACGTAAGCCGCGAGCGGCAGGCCGAACAGTGGCGGCACGAAGGCCGCCCCTGTGCCCAGGGCCAGCAGCGCGAGCCCCGGCCACGCCGGTGGCGCGATGCCGCCTGGTGTGCCCAGCCCCTTCAACGCAAGCGCCGGCGACATGCCGGCAGCCTGGCGCGCCGGCCACCAG
>JBBSCV010000113.1:0-10917 GCA_038249925.1 Burkholderiales bacterium | reverse complement strand
CGAGTGCCGGCACCGGTTGCATGGCAGCACTGGACGCGCAGCGCTTCCTGGAACAGCAGGCCTGAAACTGAGGCTACAATCGTGGGCTTTGCTGAGCGTGGCATGTCATGGGCGGGCTCATCCGAGATCCACCCCAACGACAGTGCCGAGCGGCAGCGGTAACCACATGCTGAACCCGTACCGCGGGTTCAGGAACATTCCTGGAGAGCGTCATGGCACGCGTCTGTCAAGTCACTGGCAAGCGCCCGATGGTGGGCAACAACGTTTCGCACGCGAACAACAAGACCAAGCGTCGCTTCCTGCCCAACCTGCAGTACCGCCGGTTCTGGGTCGAGACCGAGAACCGCTGGATTCGCCTGCGCATCACCAACGCGGCGCTGCGCCTGATCGACAAGGTGGGCATCGAGAAGGTCCTCGTCGACCTGCGCGCCCGCGGCGAAATCTGAAACCCCGTCTGAACACCTAGGAGCACAGCATGGCCAGCAAAGGCGGACGCGAGAAGATCAAGTTGGAGTCGACAGCCGGTACCGGGCATTTCTACACCACGAGCAAGAACAAGAAGACCACGCCGGAAAAGCTCGAGTTCCTGAAGTTCGACCCCAAGGCACGCAAGCACGTCCTGTACAAGGAAGTGAAGCTGAGGTAAGGGTTTGCACGACCCACAAAGAACCCGCCTAGGCGGGTTTTTTGTTGTCCTGCCGTGCGACCCGAAGGCCGCACGGTGTGCGCTTAGCGAACCACGGCGATCTGCTCGCGCTTGCCACCCTTGTAGGTGTAGAGCGTCAGCGCGCCGTTCTTGATGTCGCCCTTGGCATCGAAGGCGATGTTGCCCGTGACACCCTTGTGTTCGATCTTGGCCAGCACCGGCAGGTACTTTGCCGGTTCCGCAGAGCCAGCCTTGACCATTGCAGCCACCATCACATTGACGGCGTCGTACACGTACGGGGCGTAGACCTGCACGTCGATGTTGTACTTCTTCTTGTAGGCAGCATAGAAGTCTTCCATCGACTTCTTGGCCGTGCCTTCCACGCCACCCGCTTCGGCGCAGACGACCTGGCCGTCAGCCATGGTGCCGGCAGCCAGCTTCGGCAATTCGCCCGTGCAGATGCCATCGCCGCCCATGAACTTGGCCTCGATGCCCAACTGCTTCATCTGACGCATCATCGGGCCTGCCACCGCGTCCATGCCACCGAAGAACACCACGTCTGGCTTCTTGGCCTTCAGGCTGGTCAGGATGGCGGTGAAGTCGGTCGCCTTGTCGCTGGTGAACTCGCGGCCCACCGTCTTGCCACCGGCAGCCGCCACGCCCTTCATGAACTCGTCGGCAACACCCTGCCCGTAGGCCGTGCGGTCGTCGATGACGGCAATGTTCTTGCCCTTCAGCGAGGTGACAGCGTACCTGCCCAGCGTGCCACCCAGATGCACGTCGTCGGCCACGACGCGGAACGTCGTCTTGTAGCCCTGGCGCGTGTACTTCGGGTTGGTGGCGCTGGGGCTGATCTGCGGAATGCCTGCGTCGCTGTAGATCTTCGACGCCGGAATCGTGGTGCCGCTGTTCAGGTGGCCGATCACGCCCATGACCTTGCTGTCGACGAGCTTCTGCGCAGCAGCGGTGCCCTGCTTGGGATCGCCGGCGTCGTCTTCGGCCAGCAGTTCCAGCTTGACCTTCTTGCCGCCGATCATCACGCCCTTGGCGTTGAGTTCTTCGATGGCCATGCGGGCACCGTTTTCATTGTCCCTGCCCAGGTGCGCAATCGCGCCGCTGGTGGGGCCGACGTGACCGATCTTCACGACCATGTCTTGCGCGTATACCGAACCGCCCGCCATCAGTGCCGAAGCGCCGAAAAGGGCGCCGATGATCACATTCAGTTTGACTTGCATGCAAATACCTCCAGTTGGAAATGTTGTCGCGTGAGCGAACTGTCAAAACAAAACCGAATCACGATAACCCAAAATGCGTGCTATGCCCATTGGGCCCACCATGCCCAAACACCCCTTCGAACCTGCAACTGCACCGCTGATCACGGCGCCTTGTCTCAACGCGGAGCAGCCTCTCGCGGACGACACGCGCCTGACCTCGGTGCTACCAGCGACTGCCGCCGCGGCGCTGCAAGGCCCGCTTGACCGCGTCTTCCACGAGTTCATGCAGTGCGCTGCCGAGCTCACCGCGCGACTCGCGGATCAAGACTTCGGCGGCACGCGAGAGCGCCGGTGCCAAAGCCTCGCGCAGGCGCGACTCGAAGAGCATGTCGATGCGCGGCTGCAACTCCGTCAGCACTTCGTTGACGAGGCCCTGCGTGTCGAACGCGGGGCCGGTGGCAGGAGTGGGCAGCGTCGCGGCGGGCGGGAACTGCTCACTGTCGTGCGACAGGTCGGCCTGCGAAACAGCTTCGAGATGCTCTTCGAGCTCCAGCACCTCGGTCAGCGTGGGCATGCGGTCGGCGCTCAGCGGCCGCAGGTCCTCATTCACGGCCGGCGCCCTCGGCTGCATGGTGAGTGATGTGCAAGCCGGCTGTCTTGTAGGCGCGCCAGCGCTGGCGGCCTTGCTCGGCGTCGTCTGGGTCGGCGGAAACAACCTCGATCAAGCGCTCCAGCGCCGTCACATCTGCAGGCGCCGCCGCGCCCAGGTTCAGCACCAGCCGCGGTGCGCCGGGCAACGCCGCATCGCGCGCCAGCCAGACCGGCGTGCGTGCGGCCAGCGCCGGCTTCGCACCGGGCATGCGGACATGGGGCAGGAAGTCGCGCGCCTCGAAAACCCAGAGCGCACGGTCCAGGTCGGCCAGCACTTCGTCACTTGCCGTCACCAGCACACGCGCGCCCTGCCGGCTGGCCTTGCGCAGCAACCGGCAGGCAAAGCCGACGCGGTCGGCCACACCGGTGTGGAACTCCACCTCGCTCAGAGCTGACGTCATCGTTGCCGTGGTGCCGCCTGTGCGCCCAGCCAGCGCGTTCAGCTGGCCCGGAATAGCACGAAATGCGTCAGCAGCGGCACCGGTCGACCGGTGGCGTTTTTGGCTTGGCCCGACTTCCACGCCGTACCTGCGATGTCCAGATGCGCCCAGCGCAGCTTGCCCGTGAAGCGCTGCAGGAACTTGGCCGCGGTGATGGCACCACCCGCGCGGCTGCCGATGTTGCCCATGTCGGCGAAATTGCTCTTCAAGCCCTCGTCGTATTCCTCGTCCAGCGGCATGCGCCAGGCCGGGTCCATCGCGGCTTCTCCGGCGGCCAGCAACTCGCCAGCCAATTCATCGTCTGGGCTGAAGAGGCCCGAGCGGTGGTGGCCCAGCGCAATCACGCAGGCGCCGGTGAGCGTGGCGATGTCGACCACCACTGCCGGCTTGAAGCGTTCGGCATAGGTCAGCGCGTCGCACAGGATGAGCCGTCCTTCGGCATCGGTGTTCAGCACCTCGATGGTCTGGCCCGACATGCTGGTGACGACGTCACCCGGCTTCACGGCCCGACCACTGGGCATGTTCTCGCAGGCCGGGATGATGCAGACGAGGTTGACCTTGGCCTTCATGGCGGCCACGGCCTTCAACGTGCCCAGCACGCTGGCAGCGCCGCCCATGTCGAACTTCATCTCGTCCATCTCGGCAGAGGGCTTGATGCTGATGCCACCGGTGTCGAAGGTGATGCCCTTGCCGACCAGCACCACCGGTGCGGCCGTCTTCGCCGCGCCTTCGTACCGTGCCACGATGAATTGCAGCGGCTCGTCGGAACCCTGCGCCACGGCCAGGAAGGAACCCATGCCCAGTTTCTCGCAGGCCTTGCGGTCGAACACCTCGACCTTCAGGCCATGCTCCTTGCCGAGCTTCCTGGCCTGCTCGGCCAGAAAGGTGGGCGTGCAGTGGTTGCCCGGACGATTGGCACATTCGCGCGCCAGCGCCGTGCCTTCGGCAATGGCCTGCGCGCGCTTCAGGGCCGCGCCCAGCACCGTGACATCGGCCTTCCCGCACAGCAGTAAAACTGCAGCCAGCTTGCAGGCCGGCGGGGCGCTGGGCTTGGTTTCACGGTAGACGTAGGTGCCGTCGGCCACGGCTGCGACCAGGGCTTCGGCCTGCGCGGCCGTCCATTGGCCACCGGCCAACGTCACGCTCAGCGTTTTGGCGCCGCCCGTCTTCAAATAGACGAGCGCCAAGCCCATGGCCTTGCGGATGGCCTTGGGCGAAGCGTCCCCCACGGCAGCAAACACGAGCCGCGCGGCCTTCACGCCAGGCACCTTGTGTGCGTAGAGGGTGTGACCGGCTTTGAAGGTGAAGTCTCCGGCCTTCACGGCGGCAGCGAGCACATTGGCCAACTCTGTTTCCAAGCCGTCGGGCTGCGCTGTACCGGCCACCAGTACCAGCAGCGCATCGGTGGCCACGCCGGGCAGTCCGGCCGCACCGGCCACTTGCGTCTTGAAGTCCATAATTACTTCCAACCCTAAAAGCGCGAGATGTTATTCCATTCAACTGTGCGTCGTGAGCTGGCCAGGGGCTTCGGGGCGACGCTGGTCGTCATCCTCACCATCGTGTTGACGATGTTCCTCATCCGCACCGTGGGCCAGGCGGCCAGCGGCAGCGTGGCGCCTCAGGACGTCGTGCTGTTGCTCGGTTATGTGGCTCTGGGCCACCTGCCCACGATGATGGCCTTGTCGCTCTTCATTGCCGTGGTGGTGACCCTGGGCCGCATGTACCGCGAAAGCGAAATGGCCATCTGGTTCGCCAGCGGCGTGGGCCTGTCAAGTTTCGTGCGTCCGGTGCTGCGCACGGGCACGCCGGTGCTGCTGGTGATTGCAGTGCTCATCCTCGTGGTCTGGCCCTGGGGCAACCGCAACAGCCTCGAGCTGCGAGATCGCTACCAGCAGCGCAGCGACCTGTCTCGCGTGGCGCCGGGTGTCTTCCAGACCAGCAGCGACGGCCGCCGCGTGTTCTTCATCGAACGCGAAAGTGCCGACGGCGTGAACGCGCGCAATGTCTTCATCCTGGCACGGCAGGACAGCGGTGAATCTGTCACCTCGGCGCGCGGCGGCCGGCTGGAAAGTAGCGACGGCGCGCGCTACCTCGTGCTGGAAAGAGGCCAGCGCAACGACACCCACAGCGCCAGCGGCGAACGTACCTTGTCCAGCTTCGATAGCTACCGCGTGCTGGCAGGCGAACGTGCCGTGCGCTCGGCCGAAGAACGCCCACCCCGCGTGGTGCGCACCATCGAATTGATGCGCCAGCCGACACCGCGCCACCTGGGTGAACTGACCTGGCGCTTCGGCCTGCTGCTGGGCGCGGCCAACCTGCTGCTGCTGGGCATAGGCTTGGCCGCCACCAATCCACGCCGCACCAGCAACTGGAACCTGCTGTTCGCGCTGATGGCCTTCGTCGTGTACTACAACCTCATCAACCTCTCGCAGGCCTGGGTGTCCAGCGGGCGCTTGCCGATGGGCACGGCCCTGGCGTTGCTGCACGGCGCTGCATTCCTGGCCGCACTGGCGCTGCTGTGGTGGCGCGAACATGGTGCCGTGTTCAGTCTCAAACGCCGGCCCGCAACCAGCGCCATCGCAGGGGCCGGAGGCGCCGCATGAGAACGGTGCGCCGGCTGCTGTACCGCGACATCACGGCCTCTGTGCTGTTCGTGGCGCTGGCATTCCTGTCGCTGTTCTTTTTCATCGACTTCGTCGATGAACTCGATGGTGTCGGCAGCCGCGGCCGCACCGCCTGGCACGCGGTGCTGGCCGCCGCGCTGGAACTGCCGGGGCATCTGTACGAACTGCTGCCGATTGCGGTGCTCATCGGCACCATCTATTCACTCGCGCGGCTGGCACAGTCATCCGAATTCACCATCCTGCGCACCGGTGGCCTGGGCCCGGGCCGCGCACTCGGGCTGCTGGCCGTGCTGGGTGTGGTCTTCGGCGTTCTGACGTTTCTGATCGGGGACTACCTGGCCCCTGCCAGCGAACGTCAAGGCGTTCTGTTGAAGGCGCGCTTTTCCGGCGGCATCGAATTCGGCGGCGCAGGCGCGTGGCTGAAGGAAAAGCGCCAGACCCCTGACGGCGAACACAGCTACTCGGTGAACGTGGCGGGCGCCACCTCTGCCGGAGCGCTGGCCGGCATCCGCATCTTCGAATTCGACGCCAGCGGCCGGCTGGCGGCGCGGACCGAAGCGCGCGAAGGCCGCGTCGGTGACCAGGGTGTGTGGCAGCTTGTCGATGCCCGCGTCGCCCGTTGGCCCGCGGCCCGCAGCCAGGACGCCGAGGTGCGCATCGAGACCCACGCCACGCTCGCCTGGCCCAGCACGC
This sequence comes from Burkholderiales bacterium, assembly GCA_038249925.1. Taxonomy (GTDB): domain Bacteria; phylum Pseudomonadota; class Gammaproteobacteria; order Burkholderiales; family Burkholderiaceae_C; genus Rubrivivax. Next base: position 4,649 of record JBBSCV010000113.1, on the reverse strand, counting down.
TGACCGCCGCCGTCGTGGCCGCTGCGGTGCTGCCCGTGGGCACGATGACCACTGCCGAGCTGTGGCGCTACAGCGCCCACCTCAGCGACCAGGAGCAGGCCTCGCAGCAGCACCAGATCCGCTTCTGGCGCAAGGCCCTGTACCCGCTGGCCTGCCTGGTGATGGTGGCGCTGGCGCTGCCTTTCGCCTACATGCACGCACGCGCGGGCAGCGTCAGCTACAAGGTCTTCGGCGGCATCATGCTGGGGATCAGTTTCGTGCTGCTGAACAACCTCTCGGGGCACATCGGCATGCTGCGCGGCTGGACACCCTGGGTTGCTGCGGCAACGCCCAGCCTGGCCTACCTGGCGTTGTCGATGGCGGCCTTTGCCTGGCTCGTGCGCTACCGCTGAAAGTGATGGGATCCATGACCGCTGGTTTGATTCTCTTTGCCCACGGCGCGCGCGACCCGCGATGGGCTGCACCCTTCGAGGCCGTGGCCGCCCAGGTTCGCGCGCGGCGGCCTGACGCCAGCGTTCGGCTGGCCTTCCTCGAATTCATGGCGCCCACGCTGCCCGAAGCCGGCGCGGAGCTGGCGGCGTCGGGCTGTGCCGAAGTAGCCGTCCTGCCGCTGTTTCTGGGTGCCGGCGGTCATGTGCGCAAGGATTTGCCGCTGCTGATGGAACAGCTGCGGGCAGACAACCCCGCCGTGGCCTTCACCTTGCACCCGGCGGTGGGCGAGGCAGACGCCGTGGTCACCGCAATGGCCGATGTGGCCCTGCATGCGATGACAGGCGCAGCCGCATGAACCTGCACCAGTTCCGCTTCGTGCAGGAGGCCGTGCGCCGCGACTTGAACCTCACCGAAACCGCCAAGGCGCTGTTCACCTCGCAGCCCGGCATCAGCAAGGCCATCCTCGAGCTCGAAGAAGAGCTGGGCGTGGACATCTTCGCGCGCCACGGCAAGCGCCTGAAGCGTGTGACCGAGCCCGGCCAACAGGTGCTGAAGTCGGTCGAGATCATCATGCGCGAGGTGGCCAACCTCAAGCGCATCGGCCAGGAATTCAGCAAGCAGGACACCGGCACGCTGCGCATTGCCACCACCCACACCCAGGCGCGCTACTTCCTGCCAGAACCGGTGGCGCTGCTGCGGCGGCGCTACCCCAAGGTGCAGGTGATGCTGCACCAGGGCATGCCCGAACAAGTGGCGCGCATGCTGCTGGACGATGTGGCCGAAATCGGCCTGGCCACCGAAGCGCTGGCCGCACACCCTGAGCTGATCACCCTGCCCTGCCACGAATGGCAGCATGTGATGGTGGTGCCCGTCGGCCACGCACTGGCGTCGGTGGAGCGGCCCACGCTGGAACAACTGGCCGCCCACCCGATGGTGCTCTACCAGCCCACGATGACCGGCCGCTCGCGCATCGACCTGGCCTTTGCGCGTGCACAGATCAAGCCGCTGGTGGCGCTGGAAGCCATAGACAGCGACGTCATCAAGACCTACGTGCGCCTGGGCCTGGGCGTGGGCGTGGTCGCCGAGCTGGCGATGCGCGGCGAGCCTGCCGACAGCGACCTCGTCGCCCGGCCGCTGGGCCACTTGTTCGGGCCCAACACCACGCGTGTGGCGTTCAAGCGCGGCGCCTACCTGCGTCAGTTCGTCACCGCTTTCGCCGAGCTGCTGTCGCCGCGGCTGACGGCATCGCTCGTGCAGCGTGCGATGACAGGCGTGGCCAGCGACAGCGATTACGAGTTGTGAATTGCGAGTTGTGAAGCATGTTTGAGACGCCCTCGATCACCAGCCGCCTGCCCCAGGTGGGCACCACCATCTTCAGCGTGATGTCGCAGCTGTCGCAGCAAGCAGGTGCCGTGAACCTGGGCCAGGGCTTTCCTGACTTCGACTGCGACCCGGCACTGGTGAACCACGTCAGCACCGCGATGCGCGAAGGTCTGAACCAATACCCACCGATGGCGGGCGTGGCGGCGCTGCGTGAAGCCGTGGCGGCAAAAGTCGAGTCGCTTTACGGCCACCGCTACGACGCGGCCGACGAGATCACCATCACCGCGGGCGCCACGCAAGGCATCATGACTGCCGTGCTGTGCTGCGTGCACCCGGGCGACGAGGTCATCGTGCTCGAGCCTTGCTACGACAGCTATGCGCCCAGCATCCAACTGGCAGGCGGGCGCGTGGTGCGTGTGCCGCTGACGCCGGGCAGCTTCCGTCCTGATTTCGGAAAGATCGCCGCCGCGCTGAACGCGAAAACGCGGCTCATCATCATCAACAGCCCGCACAACCCCAGCGCCACGGTGTGGACACGGGCCGAGATGCAGCAACTGGCTGACTTTCTGGCGCCGACACAAGTGCTGCTGCTGTCGGACGAGGTCTACGAGCACATGGTCTTCGACGGTGCGCCCCACGTCAGCGTGGCCAGCCTGCCAGCGCTGGCGGCGCGCGCCTTCTGTGTCAGCAGCTTCGGCAAGACTTACCACGTCACCGGCTGGAAGGTGGGCCATGTCGCTGCGCCAGCGGCCTTGACGGCCGAATTCCGCAAGGTGCACCAGTTCAACGTCTTCACGGTCAACACCCCGGTGCAGCACGCGTTGGCTCGTTTCATGGCTGACGCCGCGCCTTACTGCGACCTGCCGGCCTTCTACCAGCGCAAGCGCGATCTGTTTGTCGAAGGCCTCGGACGCACGCGCCTGAAGCCGCTGCACACCCAGGGCAGCTACTTTCAGCTGGTGGACTACAGCGCGGTGAGCACCCTGCCCGAAGGCGATTTCTGCCAATGGCTGACGCGCGAAGTGGGCGTGGCCGCCATACCCGTTGCGGCCTTCTACGACGGTGGCTTCGAACAGGGCCTGGCCAGGCTGTGTTTTGCCAAGCGCGACGCCACGTTGAACGAGGCGCTGCAACGCTTGCAGCGCATTTGATCCCGCGTCGCTGCAGCCCTGCGTGACTGAGTGACACCGGCGCTGCGCCGCTTCAGCGCCGGCTGGGGCGCTCGGGCGTGTCGTCCAGCGGGCCGAAGATGCTGGTCGGCCGGGTGGGGTCGGAACTGAGGTCGAAGTCGAGCGGTGCGGTCGGCGTTCCGTGCAGGCCGCCAGGGATCGAGTCACTTTCCAACGTCAAGTAGGGCGCCGGCGAGGTGCTGCTGAATTCTCCGCCGTCGGCCAACGGCAACAGCAGGTCGATCTGACCCGAATCGCCAGCCTCCCGGTCCAGCAGGTCGCGGGCCAGCGAGTACAGGAAGAGCACCTCGCGGTAAGCGGGCAATTCGAAGAGGTCGCCACGCGACTTTCGAAACAGCAGCGCCTCCAGCTCTGCCATCGCGTCCAGCGGGCGCGGCCATACCTGCTGCAGGCGAGGAATGACGCCGGCATAGCTGTCCAGCGTTCGCCCGGCTTGCAGGTCGGCATCCCATTCAGGGGCATAGGCGTTGAAGCGCAGATTGAAACGTTCGCGCAGGCGTTCGTACTCCACGCGGCGGCCGCGGCGTCGGTAGATTTCCAGCAGCTTCAGGTAGGGCAAGGGGCTGCCGCCGCCGGTGTGGCGAAGATGCTCCACCAGCAGGTCCACCGCCGCGTCGTCCTGGCCCAGCACGACAAAGAACTCGGCTTGCTGCTCAAGGTCGATGAGCTCTTCGATGGACACGTCACGTGGCGCAGATTCTTCGATCACGCCGAGCGACGGCATGGGCTCGGTGCGCAGCATGGGGTTTTCTGGCGGGTGCCGTGGCAGCGGCTGGGTGGCCACCGACGCGGGCGCTTCGCTGTCGGGCGACAGGCTCACCGGCGCCGGCCAGGCCGGCCGCGAGCGCGCGGCGGGTGAAGACGGCAGCTTGATCTCTGACGTGACGAAGGGAATCGGAGACGTCGGCAGCTTGCTCGGCGAGTGCTGAGGGTTCAGCGCATCCACGCCGGCCGGCGCAGACGCCTTCCAACTGCGCTGGCGTACACGCTCGGCCTTGTTCAGACGCCACGCCAGCCAGGCGGCCACGGCGGTCATCAACAGCACCAGCGCCAGCAATGGCGTGATCCAGCGGCTCGACTCCTCGGCGCGTGCCAGTCGCGTGCGCAACTCAGCGGTGCCTTCACGGCTGGCATTGGCTTCGCCGCGCAGTTCCACCACCGTGCGTTCGAGGGCGGCGATACGCGTCGATGCAGCAGAGGCCACGGCGGCCGCAGCGCGTGCCGCCGACGCGGCCTCGGCCACGGCTTGCAGCGCGGCTTCGACACCCACCGCCACGGCAGCAGGTGCCGGCTCGGCCGCTTCCAGCCGCAGGCGCGGCGCGGCTGCGGCCGCCGGCCTGTCGACCCTTGCCGCGGCTGCGCGCCGTTCAGCGCGGGCGCTGCGTTGCGCGATGCGCCTCGCTTCACGTGCTTCACGTGCTTCACGTGCTTCGAGTGTCTCTGGCGTCAGACTGGACTGGCGCGCCACCCTGGTGGCCTGATCTTGCGGGGCACGGGCCGCACGCGGTGCATCCCTGCGCACACCGGCCGGCGCGGGCAGGCCCTGCACACCTGCCGCATCGACTGCGGTGCTGCTGTCAGCCGGCGCAGAACCGGCGGCTGGCGCGGTTCCTGCAGAAGATGCCACAGGCGCCAAGGCCATCGCCGGCACCAGCGGCAAGGCAGCCAGGGCAGCGGCCGACGGGAAGATGTCGATCGGCGGGT